>DAOMFN010000137.1:0-5702 GCA_035429785.1 Anaeromyxobacteraceae bacterium | reverse complement strand
GAGGTGCTCGAGGTCATCCGCGCCGGGTGAGCGACGCCCCGGCGGCCGTCGAGGCCTGGCAGGTGCTGGCCGAGCCGGGCCGCAGCCCGGAGTGCGGCCCGCGCGAGCCGGCGCCCCCCTTCCCCGGCGAGCAGCCGCAGGTCTTCTTCCCCAACGTCCCGACCTTCCCCTACGGCGAGGCGCTCGAGTGGAGGTTCACCGAGGGTGGATTCGACCGGGTCGGCCCGGCCACGGCGTGGGCGCGCTGCCGGATCCCGATCGTCGCCGGCGAGCCGCTCACGGGCCTGCAGCGCATCGCGGTCATGGTCGACTCCGCCAACGGGGTGAGCTGGGAGGTGCCGCTCGGCGCCTACACCTTCGTGCCGGTGGACCTGAACGTCGTGCTGCACCGGGAGCCGCGGGGCGAGTGGGTCTGCATGGCGGCGACGACCGCCGTGGAGCCCGACGGGGTGGGGATGGTGCAGACGCGCCTCTTCGACGCCGCGGGGCAGGTGGGCGCGAGCCTCCACACGCTGTTCGTCGCGCCGCGCTGACCGATCCGGCCCGAGGCCGTCGCGGTGGCGCAGCCGGGTCCCCGCGGTTAGCAAGCCGGACGCCATGGTGAACGACGTCAACGTCCAGGTTGCGACCGCCAACGGCTCGGGATCCCAGAGCTCCAACACGGTGCTCCTCCGCGCGCTGTTCCAGATGGGCATCCCGGTCTCGGGAAAGAATCTTTTTCCCTCCAACATCGCCGGCCTGCCCACCTGGTACACCATCCGCGCCTCGAAGGACGGGTACGTGGCGCGCAAGAAGGAGATCGACCTCCTCGTCGCCATGAACCCGGAGACGGCCCGGGACGACGTCGCCGCCCTGCCTCCTGGAGCGGCCGTGGTCTACGACGCCCCCCTGGCCCTCGAGGGCACCCGGACCGACCTCGTCTTCTACCCGGTGGCCTTCGACACGGTGGTCGCGCCCATCACCGGTGAGGCCAGGCTGCGGAAGCTGCTCCGCAACATGGCCTACGTGGGCGTCGTGGCGCGCCTGCTCGACGTCGAGATGTCGGAGATCGAGGCGGCCATCGACCGGGTCTTCGGGAAGAAGGCGAAGGCGCGCGACCTCAACCGGGCCGCGGCGCGCGCCGGGTTCGACGCCGCCGCCGGGTTCACGCGGCGCCACCCGCACCGGGTGGCCCGCATGGACGCCAACCGCGGGAAGATCGTCGTCGACGGGAACGCGGCCTGCGCGCTCGGCGCGATGTTCGCCGGCGTGACGGTGGTGGCCTGGTACCCCATCACCCCGTCCTCGTCGCTCGTCGAGACGCTGGCCGGCTTCCTCCGGGAGCACCGGCACGGGCCGGACGGCAAGGCCACCTACGCCGTCGTCCAGGCCGAGGACGAGCTCGCCGCCATGGGCATGGTGCTCGGCGCCGGGTGGGCGGGCGCGCGGGCCATGACCTCCACGAGCGGCCCGGGCGTCTCGCTCATGAGCGAGTTCGCCGGCCTCGGCTACTACGCCGAGATCCCCGGCGTGGTCTTCGACGTCCAGCGGGTGGGGCCGTCCACCGGGCTCCCCACCCGCACCGCCCAGGGCGACGTGATGTCCACGGCGCTCCTCTCCCACGGCGACACCCAGCAGATCCTGCTCCTGCCCGGCTCGGTCGAGGAGTGCTTCTCGCTCGCGGTGGAGGCCTTCGACGTGGCGGAGCGGTTCCAGACCCCGGTCTTCGTCCTCACCGACCTCGACCTCGGGATGAACAACTGGATGGCGGAGCCCTTCGCCTACCCGGAGCGCCCGCTCGACCGCGGCAAGGTGCTCGGCAAGGACGATCTGGAGCGGCTGGGCGGCTTCGCCCGGTACCGCGACGTCGACGGCGACGGCATCGGCTGGCGCACGCTCCCCGGGACGAACCACCCCCGGGCCGCCTACTTCACCCGCGGCACCGGGCACGACGAGAACGCCGCCTACAGCGAGCGCTCCGACGTGTTCACCGCCAACATGGACCGGCTCGCCGCCAAGTTCGAGCGGGCCCGGGAGGCCCTCCCGGCGCCGGTGTCGACGGGCCCGGGCGACGCCCGCGTCGGCATCCTGGCCTACGGCTCCTCCGACCCGGCCGTCCGGGAGTGCCAGGACCAGCTCCGGGCCGAGGCCGGCCTCGAGACCGACTACCTCCGGGTGCGGGCCTGGCCGTTCGCCCGCGCCGTGCGCGACTTCGTCGCCGCACACGACCGGACCTACGTGGTGGAGCAGAACCGCGACGGCCAGCTCGCCGCGCTCCTCAAGATCGACCTCCCGCCGGAGCTCGTGACGCGGCTCCGCGGGATCGCGCACGTCACCGGGCTGCCGCTCGACGCCCGCTCGGTCACCGACGAGATCCTCGCGAAGGAGCGCTGACCATGGCCGGCCCCCCCACCCCCGTCGCCGCACCCCGGCAGAACCGCATCGGCCTCACCGTGGTCGACTACCGCGGCGGCAAGACCACGCTCTGCGCCGGATGCGGCCACAACGCGATCTCGGAGCGCATCCTGGAGGCCTGCTTCGAGCTCGGCATCCCGCCCGAGCGGGTGGCCAAGTTCTCCGGCATCGGCTGCAGCTCGAAGAGCCCGGCCTACTTCCTCTCCCGCAGCCACGCCTTCAACGCCGTGCACGGGCGCATGCCGTCGGTGGCCACCGGGGCGCTGCTCGCCAACCGGCACCTCCTCGCGCTCGGCGTCTCCGGCGACGGCGACACCGCCTCGATCGGCATCGGCCAGTTCGTGCACCTCGTGCGCCGGAACGTGCCCATGGTGTACGTGGTGGAGAACAACGGGGTCTACGGCCTCACCAAGGGGCAGTTCTCGGCCACCGCCGACATGGGCTCGGTCCTCAAGGGCGGCGCCGTGAACGACCTGCCGCCCATCGACACCTGCGCGCTCGCCATCCAGCTCGGCGCCACCTTCGTCGGGCGCAGCTTCTCCGGCGACAAGAAGCAGCTCTCGGCCATGCTGAAGGCGGCGCTCGTCCACCGGGGCACCGCCTTCCTCGACGTGCTCTCCCCCTGCGTCACCTTCAACGACCACGAGGGATCGACGAAGAGCTACGCCTTCCTGAAGGAGCAGGTCGATCCCCTCCAGGAGCTCTCCTTCGTTCCCCACTTCGAGGACATCGCCGTCGAGTACGAGCCCGGCAGCACGGTGGAGGTGCGGATGCACGACGGCTCGCGCCTGCACCTCCGCAAGCTGGAGGCCGACTACGACCCGTCGAGCCGCTCCCGCGCCGTGGCCCGCCTGCTCGAGTCGGGCGCGGAGGAGCACGTGCTCACCGGCGTGCTCTTCGCCGACCCGGACGCGCCCGACTTCCTCACGCGCCTCGGCACGGTGGACGCGCCGCTCGCCACCCTGCCCGAGGCCGTGGTGCGGCCGCCCCGCGCGGTGCTCGACGCGGTGAACGACGCCCTGCGCTGACCCGCCCGGTCAGGCCAGGTCGACCCGGTCCACGAACAGGACCTCGTCCTTCCGGTCCCGGATCCTCTGGAGGAGCTCCGGGGTGGGGAGGTCGTCGAGGTCGATGGCGCAGGAGGCCGCCTGCGCCTCCTCGAACACCGTGTTCTGGACCTCCTCCACGTTGATCCCCGCCTCGCGGATGAGCCCGAGCACGTTGGCGAGCACGCCCACCTTGTCGTAGTGGCGGACCACCAGCCGGGAGCGGGCCGGGGTCTTGCGGGCCACGTTCACGCAGTTGGGGACCCGGCCGGTCCGCAGGAACGAGGCCACGATCCGGACGGTCTCCCGGGCGATGGCGTCCTGGGCCTGCGCGGTCGAGGCGCCGATGTGGTGGGTCCCGTAGACGTTGGGCAGCCGGGCCAGCTCGCTCGCGAAGTCGGCCTGCCCCTTCTCCGGCTCGCCGGCGAAGACGTCGGTGCCCACGCGGATGCGACCGGCCCGCGCGAGCTCGAGCAGCGCGTCCTGGTCCACGACCTCGGCCCGCGCGGTGTTGAGGAGGATCGCGCCGGGGCGCATCGACTCCAGCACCGCGCGCGAGACCACGCCGCGGGTCTCCTTGCCGAGCGGCAGGTGGAGCGAGAGCACGTCGCAGGCGCGGGCGAGCGACGCGAGGTCCGCCGCCCGCTCCACGCCGAGCTCCTTCGCGCGGGCGTCGTCGAGCGACCGCGACCAGGCGAGGACACGCATCCCGAGCGCGCGGGCCCGCACCACGACCTCGCGGCCGATGGCGCCGAGGCCGGCCACGCCGAGGGTCCGCCCGTAGACGCCGTCGGCCTCGGAGAACGTCTTCTTGTCCCACTTGCCGGCCCGCAGGAGCGCCACGGCGTCGGGGATGCGCCGGTCGATGGCGAGGAGGAGGCCGATGGCGAGCTCGGCCACGGCGATGGAGTTCTGCCCCGGGCAGTTGGCGACGTAGACGCCCCGGCGGGACGCCGCGGCGACGTCGATGGTGTTCGTCCCCGCGCCGGCGCGCACCACGAGCGAGAGCGCCGGGGCCCCGGCGAAGACGTCCGACGTGACCTGCTTCCCGCGCACGACGAGGATCCGCGCCTCCCGCGCCGCGGCGGGGAGGTCGGCGACCGAGACGGTGGGCTGGTGATCCACCCGGAGCCCCAGGGCCCGGAAGTCGTCCAGCCGCTCCTTCGGGAACGCATCGGCGACGAGGAGGTTCATGACGCCCGCGTACCACGGGCCGGCCTGGCGAGGAAGGCGGCCAGGAGGGGCGTGACGCGGGGCGTCGCGCCTTGGGAATGGACCCTCGCCGACCCTCCCGGTATGTTGACCCGCCGTTCTTTCCCCAGCAGGGCGGACGCAGTCCGCCGCGCAGCGCCACGGCAAGGCGGACGCAGTCCGCCGCGCAGCGAAGGACCGACATGGCCAAGACCCAGGCGAAGAAGGCGAAGGTGAAGGCGAAGCCGAAGGCCGCCCGCAGGCCGGCCCCCCGCGCGAAGTCGAAGGCTCCCGCAAGGCCGGCCCGGAAGGCGAGACCGGCAACCCGGACGGAGGCCGCGCCGACGGCCCCGTCCTCCTCCGCCTGGCTCTCCGGCCCCTACGCCAGGGCCGTCGCCAAGGCCCCCGAGCGGAAGAAGGCCTTCCGCACCACGAGCGGCGGAACCCTGCAGCCGGTCTACACCGGCGCCGACGTGGCCCCGGGCCTCGACGGCCGGCTCGGCTTCCCCGGCGAGTACCCGTTCACCCGCGGCGTCCAGCCCACGATGTACCGCGGCCGCTTCTGGACGATGCGCCAGTACGCCGGCTTCGGCACCGCCGAGGAGTCGAACAAGCGCTACCGCTACCTCCTGCAGTCGGGCCAGACCGGCCTGTCGGTGGCCTTCGACCTGCCCACGCAGATGGGGCGCGACTCCGACCACCCGCGCGCGCTCGGCGAGGTGGGCAAGGTGGGCGTGGCCATCGACTCCATCGACGACATGTCGACGCTGCTCGACCAGATCCCGCTCGACAAGGTCTCGACGTCGATGACCATCAACTCGACGGCGTCGATCCTGCTCTCGCTCTACCAGGCGGTGGCCGAGAAGCAGGGCGTCCCGGCGAGCGAGCTCCAGGGCACCATCCAGAACGACATCCTGAAGGAGTACGCCGCGCGCGGCACCTACGTGTACCCGCCGCGCCCGTCCATCCGGATCATCACCGACATCTTCGCCTACACGGCGAAGTTCATGCCGAAGTGGAACCCCATCTCCATCTCCGGCTACCACATCCGCGAGGCCGGCTCGACGGCGG
>DAOMFN010000136.1:0-5717 GCA_035429785.1 Anaeromyxobacteraceae bacterium | reverse complement strand
GATGCCGTCGGCGAGGTACTCCTGGTCGTGCTGGGGGCTCATGTCGGCGAACGGGAGGACGGCGAGCGAGGCCTCCCGCGGGGCCGGCTCCTCCGGCGCGGCGGCCTGGCGGCTGCGGGCCCCGAAGTACCAGGCCAGGCCGGGTGCGGCCGCCAGCAGGCCGAGGCCGACGAGGGCGATCGCGAGGCCCGGGCCCCGCGGTGCCGTGACCCCGTCGCTCCCAGGGACAGCCGGCGCCGTTCGCTCCAGTCCCCCCGCGCCGACGTCGAACACCCAGGCGAGGACGATGGTCGCGGGGAAGCCGGCGGCCAGCAGGATCACGGCGAGCGTGAGCGTCCACTCCGGGAGGTGAAGCCCGTGCATGACGGGCTCGAAGACCTGGAGGACGGCGAACGAGAAGACGCCCCAGCCGATCAGCGCGCGGAAGACCCTCCGCCGCTTCAGCTCCGAGATGAGCTCGCCGAGCTGGGCCACGACCCCTCCTCGATCGGAGGGAAGCATAGCGGCCGCTGGACGGCCCGCCAGCCCGGGTGGCGCAGGGCGTCGCTACCGCCGGAAGCCGCCGCCGCCGGGGATGCCCGGAGGCACGCCGCCCCCGCCGCCGAGGATGCCGGGATCGGAGCCGGGGACGATGATCGACGACGCCTGCTGTCGGCGCAGCTCCTGGAGCTGCTGGATGGTCCGCTCCACGCCGGCCTTGGCGGCGGCGCCGTAGGCGGCGACGGCCGCCGAGAGGCTGGGAGCGTCGATCTCGAAGCTCACCGGCAGCGGCCCGACCTGGGTCACGATCTGCGCCTCGCCGACGTAGAGCACCTTGCGGCCGAGGTCGGTGGCGCCGTCGGAGGTCACCGGGACGAGCGCCCGGATCGTCCCGATCTTCCGGTCGGTGTAGATCTCCTCCCGGTACAGGGAGTTCGCGTCCATCTGGATGTCCAGCTCGGGCATGTCGGCCATGTTCGGCTCCGGTTCGTTCGGGAGGGGCTCTCGGATATCACGGGGGCAGCGCGCGGAGGAACTCCCCGGCGAGCCGGGTGGCCTCGGCGGACGCCCTCTCGCTCGAATGGGGCGCGTGCCCCGTCTCCACCCAGGCGATGCGCGACCCGGGAAGGGCGTCCCGGGCCGCCTCGAGCTCACCGGGCTCGGTGCGGGGGTCGCGGGTTCCGTGGAGCAGCAGCGCCGGGCAGCGCACCTCGCCGAGGCGACCGTCGTAGACGTCGCCCCCCTCGCGCTCGCCGCGCGCGATGATGCGCAGCCACGCCTCCGCACCCTGCGAGATGATCTCCCGCCAGCGCGGGTCGCCGTGGTCGCGGCGGAGCCGCTCGACCACCTCGGGGCCGAAGTCGTCCGGGCTCCGGGCGGCGGCCTCGAAGAACGGGCGGGAGCCGGTCTTGGCGCGGAGGAAGTGGAAGGCCTCGAGCACGAGCCCGCGCACCCGCTCCGGAGCCTCGATGGCCATCCAGGCGGCGACCACCGCGCCGTCGCTGTGCCCCCACACCGCGGCGCGCTTCACGCCGAGCGCGTCCAGGACCTCCAGCGACTCCCGCGCGAAGAGCCGGTGGTAGCCGTCGGGAAGGGTGGCCACCGCCGGCGACGCCCCGTAGCCGGTCCGGTCGGGGGCGAGGATCCTCCACGCGCCGGACAGCGCCGCGGCCTGCCGGTCGAACGGGTAGGCCTCCCAGCCCCAACCGCTGTGGAGCACGACGAGCGGAGGACCGCTCCCCACCTCCCGGACGTGGATGCGCGCGAGCCTCCCGGGAACGAGGGGCGAGGCGACGTCGACGAAGGGCATCCCCGGAAGGCGCCTCAGGAAGCCATCGACCCGGTGTCGCGGACGAACCGGGCCAGCGCGAGGTCGTGGGTGCGCACGTGCTCGCCGAACCAGTGGCGCAGCGCACCGGCGAGCGCGGTGGACGGCTGGACCCGGCCGGCCGCGAACTCGGTGCGAACCTGCTCGATCTGCTCCACGAGCCGCGCGTGCTCGAGCTGGTGGCGCGCGAAATCGGGGTAGGCGTAGAGGCGCATCATGATCTCCTCGGTCGCGAAGTGCACCCGGGAGAACTCGGAGAGCTGCTGGAGGAGCGCCTCGACCTGGGTCCGGGGCGCGCTGGCGGACGCCTTCTCCAGCGCACGCACGAGCCCCAGCATGAGGTCGTGCTCGCTGTCGAGCTCCTGGACGCCCACCTGGATGTCGTCGGCCTTGCCCTTGCTCATGGACCCAATCTAGTGCGGGCGGCGCCGGCCGACACGGTACACTTCCGGGGTGCGCATCCTCTACGGCGTGGTGGGCGAGGGCATGGGGCATGCCATCCGGTCCCGGGTGGTGCTCGACGAGCTGGCCCGGCACCACCAGATCGAGGTCGTGGTCTCCGGCCGGGCCCACGAATACTTGAAGTCGCTGGAGTCGGAGCGGCTCGGGGTGAACCGGATCTGGGGCCTGTCCCTCGTCTACGAGGACAACCAGGTGCGCAACTTCCGGACGGTCCTCGAGAACCTCGCCGGGGCGCTCGTCCGGGGGGGCTGGCCGGAGAACATCCGGGCCTTCTTCGACGTGGCCGACCGCTTCCGCCCCGACGTGGTCATCTCCGACTTCGAGTCCTGGAGTTGGCTCTACGCCCAGGTGGCCGGGATCCCGGTCCTCTCCATCGACAACCAGCAGGTCGTGGCCCGCTGCGCCCTGCCCGCCGACGTGGTGGCCGGGCACGAGGCCGACTGGCGGCTCACCCGGGCCATCGTGAAGGCCAAGGTGCCGGGCTGCCTCCACTACCTCGTCACCACCTTCTTCCACCCGCCCGTGGTGAAGCCGCGGACCACCCTGGTCCCGCCCATCCTCCGGCCGGTGGTGCTCGACGCGCGGCCGGAGGAGGGGGGCCACCTCCTCGTCTACCAGACCTCCACGAGCGACACCTCCCTCCTCGACTCGCTTCGCGGGAGCGGTGTGGAGTGCCGCGTCTACGGCGTGCGACGCGGGATCCGGGACGAGGAGCGGGAGGGGAACCTGCGCTTCATGCCCTTCTCCGACCAGGGTTTCGTGGACGACCTCCGCACCGCCGCCGGCGTGGTCTCGAACGGCGGATTCACGCTGCTCGGAGAGGCGGTCTACCTCCACCGCCCGGTCCTCTCCGTGCCGGTGCGCGGCCAGTTCGAGCAGGTCGTGAACGCGCGCTACGTGGCCCGGGAGGGCTACGGTCTCGCCGCCGACGCGGTCTCGCCGCAGGTCCTCGGCGAGTTCCTGGACCGCGCCCCGGAGTTCAGGGCGCGCCTCTCGGGCTACCGGCAGGACGGGAACCGCGAGCTCTTCGGGAAGCTCGACGCACTGCTCGGCGAGGTGCCCGTGGGAGCAGCGTCCCGGGACGGCTGAGGGCCTCCGGAAAAAGGCGCGACCCCGGCATTCCGAGAACGCCGGGGTCGCAGCGACGGCCGGAGGGGGGTTGGCCGCGCTGGACCGAGGAAGTGCACGGCGCTTGCCAATCGCCCGAACGGGTCAAGGGCGCGAAATCACGTTCGCGACATGACGCGGTGCTCCGGGTCGCCGCGACCCGCGGGTAACCCGAATTGGCTCACGAGACCACTTGCCCCGGCGGCCAACCCTGGTACCGTCTTCTCCGGCCACGGGGGCGGTGGTGGCAGGGAGGCGGCGATGGGCGTGGCAGCGATGGCGATGCACCCGGCTGGCGACGTGTTCGGCCTGGTCGATGCGGTCATCCGGCAGCACGGAATCCACCCGAACGAGCAGGTCCGGTCGCTGCTCGCGGCCGCCGCGGAGCAGCGGATGCGCGAGCACGGCGAGGCGTTCGGCGTTGCCGTCCCTCGGGCGATGTCCGCGCTCGTGACGGCCGCCCGCCGTCGCTGAGCCCGGGCGGCCGCCCGGCGGCGGTCACTTGCCGGAGAGCAGGGCTTCCTGGAGGTCCTCGAGGCCCCCGTCGGTGGGCTTCGGCCCGAGCCAGATGCGGAAGATCGCGTCGGCGAAGTCCTTGCCCTCGATGGCGACGGCCTTCTCGCCTTCCACGGCGGCGGTGGTGCCCTTGCCCGGGACGTAGGTCACGGCGAGCACCTGCCCTTCCTTGAACTCGGCGGGGAAGGCCGCCTCGAGCTGCTTCAGCCGCGACTCGAGCGCCGCCGCCTGCCCGGGCGAGTTGGCCTCGATGCCCTCGCGGAACGAGGTGAGCATCGACGCCTTGTCCACGTCGCGCATCAGCGTGAGCCGGACGACCTTCGGCGCGTCGAGGGCGACGATGGCCGCGGCGTCCTTCGACTTCTGGGGGACGTAGAGGGCGCCCACGTAGACCTTCACCTTGAGGAACGTCTTGGTGCGCACGCCTGCGCCGTTCAGGACGAGCGTCTTCCCGTCCACGGTGAGCGTGTCGGGCACCTTCACGCCCGCGACCTCCACGGCGGCGGCGGCGGGGAGGGCGGCGGCGAGGAGCAGGGCGGCGACGAGCGTTCGCATCGGGGTTCCTCCGGGGGTGTGGACGCCCAAGATAAGATGCCCACCCATGAAGAGCCAGACCCGGTACCTGACCTTCGAGACCCGCCGCCGGCGCGAGCTCGTCCGCATCACCGACGAGGTCGCCGACCTCGTCCGCGCCTCCGGCATCCAGGAGGGGATGGTCCTCGTCTCGGCCATGCACATCACGGCAGGCGTCTTCGTGAACGACGACGAGCCGGGGCTCCACGCCGACATCGAGGACTGGGTGCAGCGCCTCGCCCCCGGCCCCTCGGCCGACGACCGGGTCCCGGGCCCCGACTACCGCCACCACCGGGGAGGGGAGGACAACGGGGACGCACACCTCAAGAACCTGCTCATCGGCCACCAGGTCGTCGTCCCCATCACGAAGGGCCGGCTCGACCTCGGCCCGTGGCAGCAGGTCTTCTACTACGAGTTCGACGGACGCCGGCCGAAGCGGCTCGTGCTGAAGGCGATGGGCGAATGACCGCCCGCGGGCTCGCCCGGACGGCGGCGCTGGTGGCGCTCGCGGCTGCCGGCCTCGGTCCGCCCGCCGTCGCCCAGGAGGCGGGCGACCTCGTCGTGAAGAAGGGCTCGCGCACCGGCGACCTGTGGCTCGCCGGCTACACCGTGGACGTGCACGGCGTCGTCGACGGGGACGTCAACGGGGTCGGGATCCAGGCCGGGCTCGACGGGAGCGTGAAGGGGGACGTGAACCTGGCCGGACTGCGCGTGCGCGTGGGCGGCATCGTGGGGGACGACGCCCGCGCCGTCGGAGGGCACGTCGTGGTCCAGGGCTCGGTCAGCGACGGGCTCCTCGTGGCGGGCGGCCAGGTCGAGGTCACCCGCAACACGTACGTGGGCGGGACGGCCCTGATCGCGGGCGGCCAGCTGCGGCTCCTCGGCGACTTCCACGGCGACCTGCGCGCCGCCGGCAAGCGGGTCGAGCTCGACGGCGAGGCCGACCGGACGGTGACGGTGTGGTCCGACGACGTCCGGGTCGGGCCCAGGGCCCATCTGCGCGGCGACCTCGTCGTCCGCGGGGAGAACCCGCCGGTCCTGGCCGACGGGGCCCGCATCGACGGGAAGGTGACCCACGAGCCGCCGCCGGCGATGGGGGGCGCGGGCCGGCTCCTCGCCGCCGTCCGCGCAGCGCTCCTGCAGCTGGGCATGCTCGCCGTCGCCGGGGCCCTCGTCCTCCTCGCGCCGGGACTCGGCCGGGCCGCCTCCTCGCTCCGGCTGCGCGGGATGGGGCTCCCCGAGGCCGCCGGAG
>DAOMFN010000135.1:0-5742 GCA_035429785.1 Anaeromyxobacteraceae bacterium | reverse complement strand
GAGGATCCGGTCGAGGGGCTCGGCGCCGCCCCAGCCGTCCTCGTAGAACGCGGCGAGGAGCAGTCCCGCCTCGAGCTGTCCGCCGACGAGGTCGGCGAGGGAGTGGCCGAACTCGAGGGGCTCCCCCGCCGCGACCCGGCGCGCCCGCTCCTCCGGCGGGGTGCTCGTCAGGTCGGAGAACGGGATGGCGTTCCGGAGCACGAGCTCGCCCCGCTCGAGGAGCCGGGCGTCGAGCGCGAAGAGCACCGGGTTCGCGACGCCGGCGAGCAGCGCCCCGCCGGGGTGGAGGACCCGCGCCACCTCTCGCCACACCCGGCGCACGTCGGGCACGAACACGGTGGAGACCGGGTTCACGACGAGGTCGAAGCGGGCGTCGGCGAGGGGGCGCAAGTCGGCCATGTCCCCCTCCACCGTCTCGATCGCGAGCCCCTCCCGCTCCGCCACCGCCCGGTCCTGGGCGAGCTGCGCCGGCGAGGCGTCGAGCACCGTGACCTCCGCGCCGGCGGCGGCGAGGAGCGGCCCCTGCTGGCCCCCTCCGGACGCCAGCGCCAGCACGCGCCGCCCGCGGAGGTCGCCCAGCCACTCGCGCGGCACGACGCGGGTCGGCGTGAGGACGATGCCCGGATCGCCCGATCGGGCGCGGGCCACCGCCTCGGGACTGGCCGGCACCGTCCACCGGTTCCCGGCGGCGACGTAGCGGTTCCAGGCCTCCCGGTTGTGGGAGAGGACGTCCACGCCCCTAGTTGTAGGTGGCCGTGAAGGCCAGCGCACCGCCCAGGCTCGACCAGGTGACGCCGGGGGCGCCGGCGTCCTCGTTCGACCCGTAGAAGAACTGCCCGGCGACGCCGAGCCCCCACGACCCGCCGATGCGCCCCTCCCAGCCGACCCCGACCTTGAGGCCGAAGCCGTCCCGTGTGGCCACCGTCGTGTACCCCTCGGTCAGGCTCATGGTGGTGAGCGAGGGCGTCACCGAGAGGTGGAGGTTCAGGTCGGGCAGGTAGCCGGTGACCTGCACGCCCATGCCGAACAGGTCGAGGCTCGAGTCGCTCACCCGAGTCGACACCCCGGCGGCGACGCGAAGCGGGTCGCCGGCCGAGATCATCCACGCCTCCGCCGCGACGACCACGTTCTCGATGACCGCGGCGCCGGCGGCGAGCGAGAAGGAGAACGCGCCCCCCTCGATCGAGACGGGCATCGCCTGGCCGTCGACGACCATCCGCGCCGAGGAGCCGAGGTATCCGCCGCCCAGGTCCGCGCGGAAGTAGAACCCGCGGTGGCGGTCCTCCGCGGCCGGCGGCGCGGGCGGGACCTCCTCCGGCTCCGGGATCGGCGACGGTTGGGCCGGCGGGAGCGGGGTCACGGGGACCTCGACGTACTGCGCCGTCGCCGGCGAGGCCAGGGCCAGGGCGGAGACGGAGACGGCGGCGAGGAGGAGGCGCATGCTCCACGATCCCCCGGGCCGGCCTCCCGGGGAAGCCGCCCGGCCGGGTTCGACCGGACGGGGGCGGCGTGCGAGCATGCGCCGCATGCAATCCGGCTCCCCCGATCTCGCCCGGCAGGTGGTCGCCGCGCAGTCGATCCTCGACACGCCGGCCGCCGCGCAGGCCCACCGCCTGGAACGGGCCCTGGCCGACTCCTGCCGCTCGCTGGCCGAGGCGCTGGCCCGGCTCGATCCGTCGTCGGGCGCGGCGGTCCTCGACGGGCCGGCGGGGGTCGCGGTCTTCGCCGGCGCGGGCAGCCCGCTCACCCAGGCCCTCGCCCTGGGGATTCCCGGGCCGGTCTCGGCGGAGGCGCTCGACCGCATCGAGGCCTTCCTCGACCCGGGAGGGAACGGCGCGGTCCAGGCCGAGCTGTGCCCCTTCGCCGACCCCTCCGCCGGCGCGCTGCTCGCCGAGCGCGGCTGGCGGATCACCGAGTGGCAGCTGGTCTGGACCCGGGCCGTCCCCGCGGAGCCGCTCGACCCGCCACCGCCGGGAGTGGAGGTCCGGCCGGTCCGTCCCGGGGAGGAGGACGCCTGCATCCGGGCCATCCTGGCCGGCTTCCTCGAGAGCGAGGAGGTCCCGGAGGAGGCCGTTGCGCTCCTGCGCCCGGCCGCCCACGCCGCCGGGTTCGAGACCTGGCTCGCGACCGTGGACGGGGAGCTCGCCGGCGGAGCCACGCTGTCCTGGGTGGACGGCATCGCCTTCGTGAACGGCAGCGGGGTGCGCCCCTCCCTCCGGCGGCGCGGCGCGCAGGGCGCGCTCATCCGGGCGCGGCTCGGTCGCGCCCGGGAGCTCGGCTGCTCGGTGGCGTCCTCGTCGACGCTCCCGGGGACCTCCTCGCGCCGCAACATGGAGCGGCACGGCTTCCATGTGGCCTACCCCAAGGTCGTGCTGTCCCGGCCGGCGCGCGACGGCGCCGCGGTCACTTCCCCGGCGGGTTGAGGCGACGCACGCCGGCGGGCAGGTCGAGGACGAACCGCGCGTCGGGGATGCCCACGTTCCGCCGGATCTCCTCGAAGGCGATGTCGTTCACGTTCCCCTGCCCGTCCACGACGCGCGTGCGGGTCACCTCGCCGTCCGGGCCGGGCGTGAGGGTCACGGAGGCCACCCGCGGATCGGGCTTCCGGGGGCGCAGGACGAGCGTGCCGCCCTCCCCGGCCGAGAGCAGGAACTCCTTCTCCAGGCTTCCCGTCCCGAGGAGGAAGGTCACCGCGGCGCTCATCGCCGTGGCGTCGAACCGCTCGTCCACGTAGGCCTGGTTGGCCTCCGGCTCCCATTGCACGAGGCGCGAGCCGTTCACGGCGATGGTCTTCGCGGAGGGCGACTCGTAGTCCCAGCGCATCCTGCCCGGCTTCTTCACCTCGAGCGAACCGCGGGAGACCACCTTCCGGCCCAGCGCGGCGTAGGTGTAGGTCTGGACGAAGCGGGCCCGGAGGTCCTTCGTGGACTCGTAGAACCCCTGGACCTTGCGGGCGATCGCCTGGGCGGCGGCGTCGGGCTCCGGACCGGTCCCGGAGGGGGCGGCGGCGAGCAGCAGGGCGATGGACGCGGCGATGGCCGTCATGGGTCGGTTATACAGGAGGCCCGTTCCGGGCCTGCAAGGGAGAGACGATGGCCGCCCTCGAGTTCTTCTACGACTTCGTGAGCCCCTACTCCTACCTGGCCTCGACGCGGGTCGAGGCGGAGGTGGCCCGCGTGGGCGGGACGGTCCGCTTCCGGCCGTTCCTCCTCGGCGGGGTCTTCAACGCCACGGGCAACCGGGCGCCCATCGAGACCCCGGCGAAGGGCAGGCATCTCGCCACCGACCTCGGCCGCTGGGCGCGGCGCCTCGGCGTCCCCTTCGCCTGGCCGGCGAAGTTCCCGGTCCTCACCGTTCTGCCGCTCCGCGCCGCCTTCGCCGCGGAGAAGGCGGGGGTGCTCGTTCCCTTCACCCACGCCGTCTACCGGGCCTACTGGGCGGAGGGGAAGGACATCTCCGACGGGGCGGTGGTGGCGGCCGTCGCCACGGCGGCCGGCCTCGACGGGGCGGCCCTCGTCGCCGC
The DNA here is from genome assembly GCA_035429785.1 of Anaeromyxobacteraceae bacterium. Lineage (GTDB taxonomy): Bacteria > Myxococcota > Myxococcia > Myxococcales > Anaeromyxobacteraceae > CAIOAK01. The sequence goes on along the minus strand of DAOMFN010000135.1, from coordinate 2,219 downwards.
CGCCCCCGGGTACAAGGAAGCCCTCAAGGCCTCCACCCAGGAGGCCGTCGACCGGGGATCCTACGGCGCGCCCACCTTCTTCGTGGGGGACGAGATGTTCGTCGGGAACGACCGGCTCGACTTCGCCATCGAGGCCCTGGCCCGCGCTTGACCCCGGGGGGGGTTCGGGCGATCCTCCGCCGCCTCATGAGGAACCGCCTCCCCCTCGCGCTCGTCCTGTGGGCGTCGCTCGCGCTCGGCGCCGCCGGGTGCAGCAGCCCGTGCAGGGACCTCGGCGATCGCATCTGCGACTGCTCGCCGTCGGGGACCACGCGCACGAGCTGCAAGACGAACGTGAAGGCCCGCGTCTCGGCGTCGGCTCCCACCTCGGAGGAGCAGGACCTCTGCAGCGCGCTCCTCTCCACCTGCCCCAAGCCGCAGGACAGCCTCGACACCTGCGCCTGGATGCTCAACACCTGCGCCGGTCGCGTCGCCTGCGGCCTCGCGCTGCCCACCCCGGACGGCAGCTGCGACCTCCCGCAGCTCGAGGAGGATCCCCTCTTCGCCCCGCCGCCGCCGGGGACGCCGCTCGTGGAGGACGATCCGCCGGGCGTCGCCGGGCCCGCGACGTCCGCGCTCCAGAGCCTGCCGCCCGCCTCCCCGTAGCACCCCGGTCAGCCGTCGAAGCGCCCGGCGATCGTCGCCCCGCAGCGCGGGCAGGCCCCGCCCGCGCGCAGGTGGTTCACCCGCACGCCGTGGCCGTCCCGCTCCACCACCACGCGCCCGCACCCCGGGCAGTACGTGGACTGCCCCTCCGGATCGCGCACGTTGCCGGTGTAGACGTGGCGCAGCCCCACCTCCCGGGCGATGGCGCGGGCCCGGGTGAGCGTGGCGGAAGGCGTGCGCGGCCGGTCCATCATCTTCCACGAGGGGTGGAAGGCGGAGAAGTGGAGCGGCACGTCGGGGCCCAGGTTCGAGAGGAGCCAGCCGGCGAGCTCGCGCGTCTCCCCGGGGTCGTCGTTCAGGCCGGGGATGAGCAGGTTCGTGACCTCCACCCAGGTGCGCCGCTGCCGCCCCAGCCAGGCGAGGGTCTCGAGCACCGGCGCGAGGTGGGAGAGGGTCACCCGGGAGTAGAACTCCTCGGTGAACGACTTCAGGTCGACGTTCACCGCGTCCATGTGCTCGAAGATCTCCTCGCGCGCCGCCGCGCCGACGTAACCCGCGGTCACGAAGACGGTGCGCAGGCCGCGGCGCCGCGCCTCCCGGGCGACGTCGATGGCCCACTCCGCCCAGGTCACCGGGTCGTTGTAGGTGAAGGCGATGGAGGGGCAGCCCTCCGCGACGGCGAGCGAGACGACGTCCTCCGGCGTGCAGCGGAGCATCCCCTCGCCGAGGGCGCGGGCCTTGCTCGTGCCCCAGTTCTGGCAGAAGCGGCAGCCCAGGTTGCAGCCCACCGTCCCGAAGGAGAGGACGCCGGTCCCGGGGAGGAAGTGGTAGAGCGGCTTCTTCTCGATGGGGTCCACCGCGAAGCCGGTGCTGCGCCCCCAGGCGGTGGCGACCATCGTCCCGCCGCGGTTCTCCCGCACCACGCAGAACCCGGCCTGCCCGTCGGCGAGCCGGCAGTCGCGCGGGCAGAGCGTGCAGCGAAGGCGGCCGTCGTCCGCCCGCTCGAAGAAGCGCGCGGGGTGGGCGGGGGCGCGGGCCGCCGGCTCAGCGAGGGAAGGCATCCTTCAGGTAAGGTAAGTCCGTTCCGCGCCGAGGCACCTCGGCCTCGAAGGAGTGGAAGGCCTCCACCCGGACCTGGTGGAGCACGCCCCCCCGGAGGGGGAGGGGCTCCGAGGCCACCGCCGAGGGACCGCTCGCGCGGAAGAGCCGCTTCGCCTCGGGGACCACGCCCACCGTCACGACGGGTTCCCCCGGTCGAGGGGGGCGGGCCCAGAGGTCGAGCTGCGACGGGCGCTCGGAGGCCGGACCGAAGCGGGTCCATCCGCCGTAGTAGGCGAGCTGCGCCGCCAGCTGGTAGCTGTCCGGGAAGACGAAGGGGTCGGCGGGGTCGCAGCCCGCCGGCGAGCCGATCTCCGCGCAGGCCCGCGCCACCGACTCCCGGGCCTCGGCCGCATACCGCCTCCAGCCCTGGAACCGCTTCACCATCTCGCTGTCCGGCGGCACGAGCGTGGGGTAGCGGATCTGCCAGCCGACGAAGACCCCGGCCGCCGCCGTGACGGCCACGCTCGCCGCGA
>DAOMFN010000134.1:2299-5760 GCA_035429785.1 Anaeromyxobacteraceae bacterium | reverse complement strand
AGCTGGATGGCGTTCGAGACCTTGGATCGGTAGTCGTCGACGACGATCCGCAGGCGAGGGCCCTTGCCGCCCCCGTCGGCCGCGAGCTTCTCGAGCGCGACCCGGATCCCGCCGACGCTGTCCTTGCCGTAGATGGCGGAGCGCCCGGACATCGGGAACATGCAACCGACGGTCACGTCGGCCTGGCCCGCGGGCGCGCCGAGCTCGATCCGTGCGAACGCCGGCGCGGCCCAGGCCAGGGCGGCGACGACGGCGACGGCTCGCGAGGCACGTGGGGCGCGCACGGATGGCCGGTTCACGAGCACGGACCGTGCCGGCGGTCGCGCCCCCTTCGCCGGGGCTCCGCCCGCGTGTTTCCGGTGGCTTCGGGAAGTCGACTCCTCCGGTCCGCGGTCGCCGTGGAGCGGGATCCGCTCGCCCCGAGCGCCCGGAGGAGCGGGATCCGCTCATCCGAGCCCGAGCCGGTGCAGCCGCCGCTTCAGGGCGTGGCGGGAGATCCCGAGGATCGACGCGGCGCGTCCACGGTGCCCGTCCGCGTCCTGGAGGGCCTTCTCGACGAGGCGCCGCTCGGCGTCGGCGAGCTCCTCCCCGATGGCCCGCGGCTCCCCGGCGGGCTGGGCTCCGGCGGATGCGGTGCCGGGGCGGGCGGTGATCTCGGGAGGGAGGTCGGCGGGCGTGACGGTGCGGCCGGGGCCGAGGATGGTGAGCCGCTCGACGAGGTTGCGGAGCTCGCGGACGTTCCCGGGCCAGCGGTACGCGCGGAGGACCGCCTCCGCCTCGGGCGTGAAGGCGACCGGGGCGCAGCGCTCCTCGCGTCCGTAGCGCTCGGCGAAGTGGCGGGCGAGGAGCAGCACGTCGTCGCCCCGCTCCCGGAGCGGGGGGGCCTGCACGGCCACCACGTTCAGCCGGTAGTAGAGGTCCTGCCGGAACGCGCCGTGGCGCATCTCCAGGGCGAGGTCGCGGTTCGTGGCGGCGATGACCCGGACGTCGGCCGTCTGCGCCAGGCCCGCGCCGATGGGCCGGTAGGTGCCGTTCTCGAGGAAGTGGAGCAGCTTCGCCTGCAGCGGGAGCGGCAGCTCCCCCACCTCGTCGAGGAAGAGCGTCCCGCCGTCCGCCAGCGCCACGAGCCCCACCCGCCTCTGCTCCGCCCCGGTGAACGCGCCCTTCTCCGCGCCGAAGAGCTCGGCCTCGATGAGGTGCTCCGGCAGGGACGCGCAGTTCACCTCCACGAACGGGCCGCGCGACCGGGCGGAGCTGGCGTGGATGGCGCGGGCCACGAGCGCCTTGCCCGTCCCGGACTCGCCGAGGAGGAGCACGCGGGCGGCCCCGCTCATCCCCACGCGGCGGACGGCGGCGAGGAGCGCGCGGACCGGCTCGCTCTCGCCCACGAGCTCGCCCCGCGAGACCTCCGCCTCCCGCCAGCGCGCGATCTCGTCCTCCATGCGCTGGCGCTGCAGCGTCGCGCCGATGGCGTGGAACAGGTCGTCGAGCTCGAAGGGCTTGGTGAGGTAGTCCTGCGCGCCCCGCCTCACCGCCTGCACGGCCGCCCGGGTGTCGCCGTGCGCCGAGATCATGATCACCGGCACGCCGGGGCAGGCGGCGCGGATGCGGTCCAGGAAGTCGAGGCCCGAGCCGTCCGGGAGGCGGAGGTCGAGGAGCACGAGCCCCGGGTGCGAGCGCTGGGCGGCCGCGACGCCGGCCTCGCCGGTGGAGGCGCTCTCCACCGCGTAGCCCTCCCCGCGCAGCGCGAAGGCGAGCGAGGCCACCAGCGACGCCTCGTCGTCGACGATGAGGATGCTCGTCATCGCGGATCCTCGCTGCGGAGCAGGGTCACCCGGGCCGTGGTGCCGGCGCCGGGCCGGCTCTCCAGCGAGAGACTACCTCCGTTCATCTCGGCGAGCTGCCGGGAGATGGAGAGGCCGAGGCCGGTGCCGCCGGGGCGGGTGGTGAAGAAGGGCTCGAAGACCTTGCGGAGCGTGTCGGCGGAGATGCCCGGCCCCTCGTCGGCGACCTCGAGGACCACCCGGTCTCCGGCGGCGTGGGCGTCGAGGGTGATGGCCTTCCCCGCGGGCGTGGCCTGGAGCGCGTTCAACGTGAGGTTCATCAGGATCTGCAGGAGGTGGTCGGGGTCCACCACGGCCCGCAGGGCCGGGTCGACGCGAAGCCGCAGCTCCACCTGGCGGCGGTCGGCCTCCCCCGCGGCGAGCGTGGCGAGGCGGCGGGCCACCTCCCGGACCTGGACCTCGCTGCGCCTGGGCGGCTGCGGCCGCCCGAAGGCCAGCAGGTCCTCCATCGCCCGGGCCATCCGGTCGATCTCCTGCTCCATGTGGCCGAGCAGCGCCCGCCGCTCGGCGTCCCTCTCGCCGCGGGCCAGCGCCTGCACGGTGGTCTTCAGCGTGGCGAGCGGGTTGCGGACCTCGTGGGCGACGCCGGTCGAGAAGGTGCCCAGCACGGCCAGCCGCTCCATCCGGACGGCCTGCTCGACGAGATCGGAGAGGCGTGCGGCCATCCGGTTGAAGGCCGCCGCCAGCATGCCGAGCTCGTCGTCGGCCGAGGCCTCGACACGGTGGGTGAAATTGCCACGTGCCACCGCCTCGGCGCCGAGGGCGAGCGCGTCCACCCGCGACCGCAGGCTGCCGGTGAGCTGCATCGACGCGACCACGATGGTGACGAGCACGACCAGCGACGCCACGAGCAGGGCGGCGCGGCCGGCCTCGAAGGGACGGACGAGCTCGGCGGAGTCGACCACCAGCGCCGGCCGCCAGCCGGGCGCCACCTCGGGACCCTCGACGACGCGCCCGGAGACGCTGGTCGCGCGGCCGACGGCGTCGAAGTCGCCGGCGGGGGTGCGGAGGATGGGCTGGACCACGCCGGCGAGCGAGGTGGAGCCGAGGAGCTCGGTGAGGGAGGCGAGGCGGACGTGGAGCGCGACCCGGCCTCCCCGGTGCAGCGGCTCCTCGAGGAGGAACCAGCCGGAGCGGCCGTCCTGGGGCGGAACCGGGCCGACCATCTCCGCGTCGCGGAAGGGGCGCCGCGGGAGCCGGGCGACGTCGAAGGGGAGCTCCGGCCAGTACGGGGCGCCGGAGGCCGAGGCGCCCGCCACCGCGCGGACGAGAGGCCCCTGCTCGGCGAAGAAGAGGATGCCGTAGAGGTCCGGCCCGTCGGCGAGGATGCGGAGGAGCGAGCTCAGCTCGTCCCCGGCGCGGCCGGCGGGCGGGGAGCCCGGGTCCAGGGACGGATAGCGGGCCAGCGCGTCGAGCTGGTAGGAGCGCTCCTCGAGGAACGCCCCGAGCCGGCTGGCGGCGGCGGCGAGCTGCGCGTCGAGCTGCTCGCCGGCGAACTGGTCGAGCAGGCTGCGGGCGTAGCGATCGTAGAGCACCCCCACGACGAGCATGGGAATGGCGGCCGCCGCGAGGAGCAGCAGGGTGTACCGCCGGATCAGTCGGGGGCGGTGCCCCTCG
>DAOMFN010000134.1:0-2199 GCA_035429785.1 Anaeromyxobacteraceae bacterium | reverse complement strand
GTCGCCGGGGGCGATGGCCCAGGATCGGGTCGCCGGATCCCAGTGGCCGAAGGGGTGGGTGGTGGCGTTGCCGTCCACCTCGATGGTCACCGTGGTGGACGCGCCGGGCGCGAGCGTCACCTTCTTCCAGCCCACGAGGCGGCGCGGCGGCTCCCCGAGCCCCTCCGGCATGGAGAGGTACACCTGCACCACCTCGGCGCCGGCGCGCGCGCCGGTGTTCGTCAGCGTGGCGGTGACGGTGAGCCGGTTGCCGGCCCCGAGCGCGGCCGTGGGCCCGCCGATCTCGAAGGTGGTGTACGAGAGGCCGAAGCCGAACGGGAAGAGCGGCTCGATCCCCCGCGCGTCGAACCAGCGGTAGCCGGTGGCGAGCCCCTCGTCGTACCGGACGTCGAACGGCGTGCTGCCGTCGGCGATGACCGGGCGGGGCAGGTCGAGGTCCGAGCGCGGGAACGTGACGGGGAGCTTGCCCGACGGGTTCACGTCTCCGAAGAGGATGCCCGCGATGGCCTCGGCACCGCGCTGGCCGGGGTACCAGGCGGCGAGCACCGCGCCCGCGCTGGCCAGCCAGGGCATCGCCTGCGCCCCCGGACCCACCAGCACGACGACGGTGTTCGGGTTCGCCGCCGTCACCGCGGCGACGAGCGCGTCCTGGTCGAGCGGGTTCGTGCGGTGCACGAGGTCGACGAACCCGAGCGTGGGGCGATCCAGGCTCTCCACCGACCACTGCGAGGCGAAGACGATGGCGACGTCGCTCGACGCGGCCAGGCTGGCCGCCTCGGCGGCGCTCGACCCGTCGTGGAACCGGACCGTGGCCCCCGGGGCCCGTGCCCGGATGGCCGCGAGCGGCGACGACGGGAGCCAGCGCACCGGGAACCAGAACCCCACGAAGTCGGAGGGCTCGACGAGCGCGCTTCCGCCGATGGGGGTGACGTCGGCCGACCCGCCCCCGGAGAGCACGCCCACGTCGGCGCGCGGGCCGATGACGGCGATCGTCCCGAGCCCCGGCGGCAGCGGGAGGACTCCCCGGTTCTGGAGCAGCACCGTGCCCTGCTCGGCCACCGCCTGCGCGACCGCCAGGTTGGCCGCCGCGTCCACCGCGCCGGGCGAGACCGGATCGTCGTAGAGCCCCACCGCGAAGACCGCGCGCACGATCCGGTGCACCATGTCGTCGAGCCGGGCCTGGGTCACGGTCCCGGCCGCGATGGCCTCCCGCATCCCGGAGAAGTGGGCCGACCCGGGCATCTCCATGTCGAGGCCGGCCGTCACCGCCGGACCGAGGGAGTGGGTGCCGAACCAGTCCGACACCACGAACCCGGGGAACCCCCACTCCTGCTTCAGGAGCCCGCCGAGCAGCGCCGGGCTCTCCGAGCACCAGGCGCCGTCCACGCGGTTGTACGCGGCCATCACCGCCTGGACGCCCGCGTCCTTCACGGCGATCTCGAACGGGAGGAGATCGGTCTCGCGGGCGGCGCGCTCGTCGATGACGACGTTCAGCACCTCCCGGCCGGACTCCTGGTCGTTCAGCGCGAGGTGCTTCAGCGTGGCGACGACGTGCTGGTCCTGGGTGCCCCGGAGGTGCGCCGCGTTGACGAGCCCGGCCAGGATGGGATCCTCGCCCTTCGTCTCGTACGCGCGCCCGTTCCGCGGCTCCCGGCCGGACAGGTTCACGTTGCCGCCCAGGTGCACGTTCACGCCGTGGGCCCGCATGTCCTTCCCGATGACCGCGCCGTACTGGTAGGCGAGGTCGAGGTCCCAGGTCGCCGCGCTCGCCATCGCCGACGGCAGCGCGGTCGACTCCCCGGTGGCGTTGCCGACGCCGACGCTCCCGTCGACGAGGTAGAGGTCGGGGAACCCCATCCGCGGGATCCCGGGCACGAAGCCCGCCGCCCCCCGGGGCGCCGTGTTCAGGAGGCTGCCGATGCCGTGGACGAGCTGGAGCTTCTCCTCCTGGGTCATGGCGGCGACGAGGACGGCGGCGCGCCCGTCGGGCCCGAGCGACGCGGGAGGCGCCGGGATCTCCTGGGTGGGACCGGAGGACGAGCCGCACGCCGAGGCGACGAGCGCGAGGCCGGCGAGGGCGAGCGGGTGCGTGCGGCGAATGGACATCCTCGGCTCCGGGACGGGGTGTGAACGGAGCGATGTACGGCCGCCTCCCGGGCGCGGTCAAGCGGGGGCACGGCCCGGACCGGCCGCGACCGG
>DAOMFN010000133.1:0-5832 GCA_035429785.1 Anaeromyxobacteraceae bacterium | reverse complement strand
ATGCGGATGAACACCTTCGACTGCGTGATGTACAACCACACGAACCTGGTGCCGTCGGTGTACGAGCTCGACGACTACCAGATCCGCACCACCACCGACATCATCGGCCAGCACATCCACCTGCCGAAGTGGGACCTCACCACCACCGACGGGTCGGCCAACGGCTGGAACTACGAGGACGGCACGCTCTCCCCCGACGCGGTCCGGGAGCGCATCCGCGCCATCAACGCCTTCAACCCCACCGGCCTCGGCAACCCGGCCAACAGCTCCGGCGCAGGCCAGGACGCCCCGCTCCAGGCGCTCGACCACCCGTTCTTCGGCTCGATCCAGCCGTCGTCCATCTGGGCGGCGGACGGCCAGCCGGCCTGGAAGGGCGCCCGCACGACGCTCCAGCGCTGGTTCTCCGACCCGGTCGTGAACGTGGCCGGCGTCCACCGCGGGCTCGGCACGATCTTCACGCACGACCACTTCGGGCCGTCCACGCACCAGCAGGTCGGCCTCTACGCCACCGTGCTGGTCGAGCCTCCGGGCGCCCAGTGGGCGCACAACGAGACCGGCGTCCAGCTCGGCGACCGGGCCCGCTACGGCGACGGCGGTCGCAAGGACGGCGGCCCCACGAGCTGGCAGGCGGCCATCCTCGTCGGCGACATCGACGGCGACGGGAAGAACGACAGCTACCGCGAGTTCTACTTCGAGTACACGGACTTCCAGCACGCCTACAAGCCCGGCGTCTACGTCGGCCGCGGCCAGAACGGCGAGCGCGGCGGCGACCCGACGCCCGACACCTTCCGCCTGGCGGTGAACGCCTCCACGAAGGAGCAGGCGAAGGGGCTCCTCGGCAAGCAGGGCGCCTTCCCCGACACCATCGTCCTCTCCGAGACCTGCTACGGCGGCGTCCCGCGCCCCTGTCCGGAGGCCATCTCCGCCGACGACCCGGGCTTCTTCGTGGTGAACTACCGCAACGAGCCGGTCGGCTACCGCATCTACAACCCGGCCGCCATCGGGCCGGACGGGAAGCCGGGCGCCCAGACCGCCGGCCTGGCGGGCGACCTCTCGTTCGCCTTCGACAGCCGCACCGACCGCGCCATCCCCGAGCTGAACCGGCAGCCCACCGCGGCCACCGTCATCAACGGCACGAGGTTCCCGCCGCCCCTCAACCAGCCCACCGCGCTCAAGCCCGGCGACCCGTTCACGCCCATGATGCGCGCCTACTACGGGGACCGCATCCGCATGCGCATCCAGGCCGGCGGCGACGAGGAGTCCCACACCGTCAGCATCGGCGGCATGAAGTGGCTGCAGGGCGGCTCGGGCTACGGCTTCTCGCCCAACTCCGGCTGGCGGAACGCCCAGCACGCCGGCATCTCGGAGCAGTTCGCCTTCGCGACGCCGGCGGTCCCCGTGACGAACGGCGCCAGCGTGGCCGACTACCTCTACTCGATCAACACGAGCATGGACGGGTACTGGAACGGCGCCTGGGGCCTGCTCCGCACCTACAACGCCGCGCAGGCCGACCTCTTCAAGCTGCCCAACACGACGGTTCCCATCTCGCTCGCCAACCTGAAGGCGTTCAGCGGCTCCTGCCCGACCGCCGCCACGAACCGGAGCTACGACCTGACCGCCGTGCTGGCCAACGACGTCCTCGGGAACGACGTGGGCGCGACCATCGTGCCCACCGACGCGAACCTCGCGAAGGAGCACGCCGGCGCGGCGCTCGCGGCGGCGGGCGGCACCCTCGTCTACAACCCGCGCAGCACCTCGGTGGCCGCGCTGAACAAGGTCCTCGACGGCGGCGGCACCTTCACCCAGGACGCCCACGTCGGCGGCGTGCTCCACGATCCGACCGCCATCCTGTACGTGAAGACGGCCGACCTCGTGGCGCGCAACCCCGCCGACGCCCGCTGCCTCACGAAGGGCAAGCTCACGCCGACGAACTACACCTGCCCGGTCATGCTCCGTGCCCAGGCCCCGGTGGAGCCCGTCGTGCTGCGCGCCGCGGCCGGTGAGTGCGTGAAGGTCGTGCTCCGGAACAAGCTCCCGGCGACCATGCCCGACCTGCCGACCTGGAAGCACCTCTCCCCCATGGTCACCCGGGACGGCGGCGCCGTCCCGTCGGCCACCACCGGGACGGGCGACCTCGTCACCTTCAACAACAACAACGTCCGGCCGTCCTCGTACGTCGGCCTGCGGCCCCAGCTCGTCGCCCACAACGTCCGGCAGGACACCGGCGTCGTCGTCGGGACCAACCCCAACGCGAACGTCGCCGCCCCGGGGGCCAGCGTGAACTACAAGTGGTACATGGGCGACGTCAGCCTGGCCCCGGCGACGGGGACCTCCTTCAACCTCGTCGCGACCCCCGTCGAGTTCGGCGGGACGAACCTCATGCCGTCCGACCCGATCAAGCACGGCCAGAAGGGGCTGGGCGGCGCGCTCGTCGTCCTTCCGGAGAAGGCCACCTGGACCGAGACCGACTACGTCGAGGACAACCAGTCGCGCGGCGCCCGGGTGGACTGCAGCACGGTCACGCCGGCCACGGCGTCGAAGAACCCGCGCTGCCGCGAGACCCGCGTCTCCGCCACCGTCAACGGGTCCATCCGCGACTTCGTCGCCGTCATCCAGAAGGGCATGAGCCACCGCTACGGCGACGGCGAGCCGGTCGAGCAGATCGCGGCCGAGCTCTCCGTGGCCGAGGACGCGGAGGACTCGGGCGACATGTCCATGAACTACCGGTCCGACCCGCTCTGGTTCCGCTTCGGGCTGCCGCCCAACACGCCGTTCACCGGGCCCACCGGCTTCCGGACCATCGGCAACGCCGGCGACGCCTACTCGAACGGCCTCGCCGGGGGCGACCCGTCGGCGCCGGTCTTCACCGCCAGGGCCGGCACGGAGGCCCGCATCCACCTCGTCGAGCCCACCGGGGCGAACCGGGCGGGCGTGATGACGCTGCACGGCCACGTGTGGCAGCGCACGCCCTACGTCTGCCCGTCGAGCTACCTGGGCATCCCGGGCAACTGCAACCCGACCGGCTTCTACCCGACCATCTCGGGCGCGGCCATCACCTCCGCCGGGAGCTCCGGGATCGGCCCGATGGAGGTGGCGTCGCGGAAGATCGGGGATTACGCACCGAGCATCCACATGGGCGCCCAGGACCAGATCCAGCCCGCCTCCCACTTCACGCTCTGGCTGCCTCGCGTGGGCGGCACCGCGGGGGTGGCCGGCGACTACCTGCTCATGGACCGCACCGGATTCGGCTCGCTCGCCGGGGTCTGGGGCATCCTCCGCGCGACGCCGTGACGACGGGGCGGGCGAGCTGCGGGGCGGGCCGCTGGACGGCGGTGGTGGTGGCGGCGGTCGTCGCCACCGCCGCTCCGGCGGCCGCATTCCCCGGCGAGGACGCGGACCGCCGGGTGGTGCGGGACGGCGTCGCCATCGACTTCTCGCTGCTCCGGGCCGCCGGTCCCGGGCCCGTGCGCGAGGGGGAGATCGCCGAGGTCCGGTTCCGGATGACCGACGCCTCCACCGGCCGCCCCGTGCCGGGGGCGAAGCCCGCCGCCTGGATGGACATGGCCGGGGTCGTGGCCGGGAAGCCCGGCCAGGAGCGGGCCTGCAAGGACAAGGTCGCGCTCTACCTCCAGGGCAGCGTCGGCATCCGGCCCCTCGTCGACCTGAACAACTACTACCTCGTGCTGCTCAACCGGGACGCGAGCCTCTCCATCATCGACCCGGTGGTGAGCATGACCGGGAACACGAGCCTGCTCGCGAGCATCGTGCTCCGCCGTCCGGGCGGGGACTGGACGCGCAGCCGCGACGGGCGCCGCCTCTACGTCACGATGCCGCGCGCCGGCGAGGTCGCCGTGGTGGACACCGAGACCTTCACGCTCGCCGCGACCGTCCCCGCCGGGGCCGAGCCGCTGCGGGTCGCCGTCCAGCCCGACGGCCGCTACCTCTGGGTGGCGAACGACGCTGCCGAGGCCGGGAAGAGCGGCGTCACCGTGGTCGACACCGGCACCCTCGCCCGGGCCGGCTTCGTCGCCACCGGCCAGGGGCACCACGAGATCGCCTTCGCGCCCGACGGCGCGCGCGCGTTCGTCACCAACCGGGAGTCCGGGACGGTCTCCGTCGTCGACGTGGCCTCGCTGAGCAAGGTGAAGGACCTCGCGACCGGCCCCACCCCCATCGCCGCCGCCACCTCGCCGCTGTCCCAGACCGTGTACGTCGCCGACGGCAAGGCGGGGACCATCTCCGCCATCGACCCGGCGCGTCTCGAGGTGGTCGCGCGCGTCGAGGCCAGGCCCGGGCTCGGCCCCATGCGCGTCACCCAGGACGGGCGCTTCGTCTTCGTCGTGAACCCGGCGGAGCGATCGGTCCACGTCGTCGACGCCGCCGCCAACGCGCTCGTCCACACCATCCCGGTGGAGGGCAAGCCCTACCAGGTGGCGGTGAGCCGGGGCTTCGCCTACGTGCGGCTCCTCGACTCCCCGCAGGTGGTCATGGTGAACCTGGCCAGCCTGGGCGCCGGCAGGAAACCCATCGTCCAGGGCTTCGGCGCGGGCACGCTCGCTCCCGCGGAGGCCGGCGAGCTCTCCATCGCCGACGCCGTCTCCCAGGCCAACACCGAGGCCGCGGTCTTCGTCGCCAGCCCGGCCGACGGCAACACCTACTTCTACATGGAGGGCATGAACGCCCCCATGGGCAGCTACGGCGGCTACGGCCACCGGGTGGCCGCCGCCACCGTCGTCGACCGCAGCCTGAAGGAGGTCGAGCCCGGGGTGTACGCCGGCAAGGTGCGCCTCCCGGTGTCGGGGCGCTACGACGTGGCCTTCCTGCTCGACAACCCGCGGGTGCTCCACTGCTTCGCCGCGGACGTGCTCTCCGACCCCGCGCTCGAGCGGGCGCGCGGGGAGGTGCGGGCGGAGCTCGTCGACTTCCCGGTGCGCGCGACGTCGGGATCGAGCATCCCGGTCCGCGTCCGTCTCTCCGACCCGGTGACGCGCGCACCGCGCGACGGCGTGGACGGCGTGACGGTGCTCTTCCACTCGGTGCCGGGAGGCCCGAAGCGGGAGGTCGTCGCACGCGGGACGGGCGACGGCGTCTACGAGGCCCCGGTGGTCGTGGACCGCGAGGGGGCGTGGTACTTCTTCGTCTCGATCCCGTCGCTCCGCGTGCAGCCGGGCGACGTGCCATACCGGGGGCTGGTCGTCGGTCCCGCCCCCCAGGGGAAGTCGCCATGAAGCCGTCCCGGATCGCCGTCGCCGCCGCGCTCGCCGCGCTGGCACTTCCCGCCGCCCACCGGGCCGGGGAGGCGCAGCCGTCCTGCCACTCCACCGAGGTGACGGCCGCCGAGAAGGCCCCGCCGGTCGCCGAGGCGCGCGTCGACGTGCCCGACGTCGAGCTCGTGGACCAGGACGGGAACCCGGTGCGGCTGCGCGCGCTCCTCTCCGGGAACAAGGCGGTGGTGGCCGACTTCGTCTTCACCACCTGCACCACGGTCTGCCCCGTGCTCTCCGGGATCCTCTCCCGGATGCAGGACGGGCTCGGGGACCACCTCGGCAAGGACGTGATCATGGTCTCGGTGACGCTCGACCCGGCCCGGGACACGCCCGCGAAGCTGAAGGCCTACGCGAAGCGCTGGAAGTCGCGTCCGGGCTGGACCTGGCTCACCGGGCCGAAGGACACGGTGGAGAAGGTCCTCCGCGGGATGGGCGCCTACACGCCGAACTTCACCGACCACCCTCCCATGGTGCTCGTGGGCGACGCGCGCACCGGCGCCTGGACCCGGTACAACGGCTTCCCGGACACGAAGCTCATCCTGGCGCGCGTGGGCGAGATCAACGG
>DAOMFN010000132.1:2922-5888 GCA_035429785.1 Anaeromyxobacteraceae bacterium | reverse complement strand
CGGCCCGGCCCGTCACCGCTGCCGGGTGGTCCCCTTCGTCGTCGCCGCCTGCTGGTAGAACTCGGAGGTCTTCTGCCGCTCGGTCACCGTGCCGAGCGCCTTCTCGAGGGCCTCGGTCTCGGTGAGGCAGTCCTTCCCCTTCAGGCCCCGGGTCTGGAGCCGCACCTCGCCGTCGGGGGTGAAGAGGAGCTCGATCTCGATCTTCTCGGCCACGGTTCACCTCCAGCGCTGCAGCACCACCCGCACCGACCCGTCCGCCTGCTTCTCCTCGCGGGCGACCGCGTACCCCTTGCGCTTCAGCTCGCCCACCGCCTTCGAGTAGGCCCAGCGCTGGGCGATGCGCCCGGCGAGCGCCTTCCCCGGCCCGGCGTCGCAGTCCTTCGGCACGAGCGTCACCTTCTCGGTCTTCCGGTCGATCTTCACCCCGACCTCGGCCTTCCCGTCCGTCACCACGTGGTCCACGTCGTGGGTGACGCCGTCGGCGGTGGTCATCTTCCGCTGCTCCAGCTTCTCGAGCCCCAGCTCGGCGAGCACCTGGACGAGGAGCGCCACCCCCTGCACCACGATCACGATGCCGGTCTGCTGCGACATCACCACCTCCGACGGCGCGCCCGCGCGGGCGAGAAGAGCGAGATGAGCACCCCGAGGAGCATCATCCCGACGATCTGCGGCTGCCCCCTCCCGAAGAGGAGGAGCAGGAGCGGGATGCCGAAGGCCACGAGGGCGGCCGCGATCCGCCAGCCCGTCCCGGGCAGGAGCCGCAAGAGGCGCATGCCCACGGTGTCGGCGCGGCGGGCGGCGCCGGTGTCGATGGGCCCGTCGGGGAACTGGGCGTCCACGCGCTCCCGTTCCCGGCGCGCGAGCTCCTCCCCGACCTGCCTCCGCTGCCGGGCCACCTCCTCGGCCTCGGCCCGGCGGGCCCGCTCCCGCCCGGCGATCTCGCTCGCCTCCGCGGCGGCCTCCGCCTGCCGCTCGGCCCAGAGCTTCTCGTTGAAGGCGCGCTGCACGGGCGTGTCGAGGTCGGCGCCGCAGTGCTGGCAGCGCACCGCGTAGACGGTGTTGTCCACCTTGCAGTCGGCGCAGCGGGTGAAGGGCTGGCCCTTCCGGGCCTCGGCGGTCTCGAGCCCGCGCTCCGGCGGCGGCCGGAAGCGGTCGGTGGCCGACTCCGGGACCGGACTGCCACCGGGCGCCGTGCCGCCCTGCGCGGGAGGGCGAGGCTCGGCGCCGATGGACTCGAACCGTCCGTCGTCGGGAAGCGGATCGGCCGGGGGCGACCCGTCGGGACGCTCCCGCTCCAGCTTCATGAACCGCTCGCGGCGCTCCGAGGACACGGGTCAGCCGAAGCGGGAGGCGATGGCGCGAGGGACCTCCTCGGCCGGCACGGTGGAGGCGGGGCGGGTGCGGGTTCGCGCCCACTCGCGGAGCTTCTGGATGTCCTCGCGCATCGTGGTGGCGAGCGGGACGGTCTCGGCCACGGCGCGCTCGAGGTGGCGCTGCTCGAGCTCCTTGCCCTCGGCGAAGGCGTCGTAGAGCGCGGCCACCACCGCCTGCTCGATCTCCGCGCCGCTGAACCCCTCGGCGCGCGCGGCCAGCGCCTTCAGGTCGAACGACTCCGGGGCCCGCCCCCGCCGCCCGACGTGGATGCGGAAGATCTCCTCCCGCTCCGGCGCCGCCGGCAGGTCGATGAAGAAGATCTCGTCGAAGCGCCCCTTGCGGAGCAGCTCGGGTGGCAGCAGGTCGATGCGGTTCGCGGTGGCCACCACGAACACCGGCGCCGTCTTCTCCTGCAGCCAGGTGAGCATGGCGCCGAAGACCCGGGCGGTGACGCCGCCGTCGGAGAAGCCCGACGAGCCCGACCCGGAGAGCCCCTTCTCGATCTCGTCGGTCCAGAGCACCGCCGGGGCCACGCTCTCCGCCACACGGATGGCGCGGCGCAGGTTCTCCTCCGACGAGCCCACGAGGCCGCTGAAGATGCGCCCCATGTCGAGCCGCAGGAGCGGCATCTTCCAGGTGGCGGCGATGGCCTTGGCGGTGAGGCTCTTCCCGCAGCCCTGCACGCCGAGGAGGAGCAGCCCCTTCGGCTCGGGCAGGCCGAAGCGGCGCGCCGGCTCGCTGAAGGCGTTCCCGCGCCGGGCGAGCCAGGACTTGAGATTCTCGAGCCCGCCGACGTTCGAGAGCTGCTCCTCGGTGGGGTAGTACTCGAGGAGCCCGCTCTTCCGGATGACCTGCCGCTTCTCGTCGAGGATGAGCCCCACGTCCTCGGGCGCCAGCCGCGAGTCGGCGGCGATGGCCTTCGCGAAGGCGTTCTCGGCCTCGGAGAGGGTGAGCCCCTGGGCCGCCTTGGAGATGAGCTCGGCGTCCTCCCGCTTCAGGCTCACCTTGGCCCGGCCCCCCTTCGCCACGACCTCGGCGATCTCCTTCAGGAGCGCGTAGAGCTCCTCCCGGGTGGGCAAGGGCACGTCGAGGACGGTGAGCTCCTTCTCCAGCTCGGTGGGGATCTGGAGCACCGGGGAGAGCAGGATGACGGTGGTGTAGGTGGTCTTGAGCGACTGGGCGAGCTCGCGCAGCCCGCGGATCACGGCCGGGTCGTTCAGGTAGGGGTGGAAGTCCTTCAGCACGACGAGCGAGGGCTCGGTGAGCTTCTCCACGGCGGCGAGCGCTTCCATCGGCTCCCGCGCCCCCTCGGGTCCGGAGCCCCGGGGCCCTCCCACCCGGCGCATCCCGCGGGTGATCGACCAGGTCACGAGCGCCTTGCCGTGGCGGCGGGCCAGCTCCGCCAGGATGGAGTCGAGCCGCTGCTCCTCCCAGGAGACGAGGTAGATGAGCGGGTAGCGGGCGCGGACCAGCGTGTCGAGGTCGCGAACGAAGCGGGGCTGCTCGGCGGGGATGGTCGCGGCCGGGGGCTGCGCCGCGCCGGCGGCGGACGGAGCTCCCGGGGGCTTGCCGGGCGGTGAAGCGGGGGGCGG
>DAOMFN010000132.1:0-2874 GCA_035429785.1 Anaeromyxobacteraceae bacterium | reverse complement strand
GGAGCATATCAGGGGGAGCGCACCCAGGAGAGCCGGGGAACCGGGCCGCCGAGGTCGATCGCGGCAACGGTGCCCGGGGGCACGGCCAACTCCCGGCCGGCGGCGAGCGCGACGGCCTCGGCCACCTCCGGGTTGTGCCCCACGAGCGCGGCGCCGGGGCCCGCCTCCTCGAGGAGGGCGAGCAGCTCGCGTCCGCCGGCGTGGCCGGAGGCGAGATCCTCCAGGACGGCATCGGGAGCCCCGGTGGCCGCCGCGAGGAGCCGCGCCGTCTCGCGGGCCCGGCGGAACGGGCTGAAGCGTACGCTCTTCACCTGGAGCGAATCGCCGAGGGACGCCACGAGGGACGAGAAGGCGGCGCGCCCCGCGGCGGTGAGGGGGCGCTCGGCGTCCATGCCGCCCGCGGCCGCCTCGGCGTGCCGGACGAGGTAGGCGAGCGACGTCCCGTCGGCGCCCGCGCTCACGCCGGGCCCCGCGCCCTGCCGGTCCTCCGGGCGAGCGCCGAGAGCCGCTCCGCCGCGGCCTGGTCGTCGAGCAGCGCTGGCAGGAGCGCCGGGATCCGGTACGACCAGTTCTCCTCGTTCACGGTGCCGGGGACGTTCACGCGCTCGCGCGCGCCCAGCGCGTCCTGGAAGGGGAGGAGGAGCAGGTCGGAGCCCGACGCCGAGACGAGCTCGAGGAGCGCGTCGCGAACGGACGCGTCGAAGGCCGCCGGCTTCCGCTCCGCGAGCACCGCGAGCCCGGGGAGGGCGAGCAGGGCCGCGCGCTCGTCGGCGGGCAGGGCGTCGAACCAGTCGGCCAGCGCGTCGGTGTCGTGGGTGCCGGTGGTGGCGAGCGACACCGCCGGCCACGCCGCCGGATCGCGGAAGGCCGCTCCGTCCTTCTCCCAGCGCAGCACCCGGTAGCCGGGGATTCCCAGGCGGGCCAGCGAGGCGCGGACGAAGTCGGGGACCACGCCCAGGTCCTCGGCGATGACGCGCGCACCCTGGGAGAAGGCCGCCATCACCTTCTCGCCGTTCTCGATCTGCTCCGGCTCGGTGACGGGCACGAAGGCAGGGGGCCCGCCGTCGTCGGGACGGTAGTAGCTCCGGTAGAAGCCCACCACGTGGTCCACCCGGTAGGCGCCGTAGAGCTCGGCGGAGCGGCGGGCGCGGGCGGTGATCCAGGCGTAGCCGTTCCGGGCCATCTCGTCCCAGCGGTAGACCGGCAGCCCCCAGTCCTGGCCGGTGGCGCTGAAGGCGTCGGGAGGCACGCCGGCCCGGGCGTCGAGCCGGAAGTCGCCGGGGCGGGCCCAGACGTCGGCCGAGTCGGTGGCGACCATGAAGGGCAGGTCGCCCATGAGGTCGGCGCCGGCCGCCACCACCGCCCGCCGCGCCTCGTGCCACTGCTCGTCGAGGATCCACTGCAGCCAGCAGCGGTAGAGGATGCGCTCGGTGAGGGCCGCCCGGGCCTCGGCGAGCGCCTCCGGGTCGCGGTGGGCGATCGGCTCGGGCCACTCCTGCCAGCTCCTGCCGCCGTGCACGTCGTCGTGGAGCGCCACGAAGAACGCGTAGTCGGAGAGCCAGGAGGCGTGCTGGCGCCGGTAGGCGCGCAGGGCGGCGGCGCGGGGGGTGCTGGCGTGCCACTCCCGGTCGAGGAAGGAGCGGAAGGCGATCTCGCAGGCGCGCTGCTTGAGGGCGCGGACCTCCTGCCAGCGCACGGACGGGGAGGCGCGCAGCTCCCGGAGGAGCGCGCGGTCGGAGGCGGAGAGCGCCTCCGGGCCGCCCGCGGCGAGGAAGTCCTCGGAGGCGTCGAGCGCCAGGTAGACCGGGTCGATGGCGAAGGCGGAGATGGCCGAGTAGGGGCTGTTCTGCCCCCGGGCCGCCTCGTTCACCGGGAGTACCTGCACGAGCGAGAAGCCCGCCGAGACCGCCCAGCGCGCGAAGGGGACGAGGTCCGGGATCTCGCCGAGGCCCCAGCCGGAGGCGGAGCGGATCGAGAAGAGCGGGACGAGGACGCCGGATTCGCGCATCGGAGCGGGTCTTGTAGCCAGGGAAGGGGCGGGTTATCCAGGCGATCTTGTCGCACGCCCCCGGTCACCGCGGAAGATTCGCGCCCACGCCCACGGGCCCCATGCACCTGGGGAACGCCCGGACGGCGCTCCTCGCCTGGCTCGACGCCCGGTCCCGGAAGGGTGTGCTCGCCATGCGGGTCGAGGACCTGGACGGCCCGCGGGTGCGCCCCGGGCTCGAGGCCCGCATCCTCGAGGAGCTGCGCTGGCTGGGGCTCGACTGGGACGAGGGGCCGGACCTGGGCGGGCCGCACGGTCCGTACCGGCAGTCGGAGCGGGGAGCCTGGTACCGGGACGCCCTCGACCGCCTGCGTGCGGACGGGCTCGCCTACCCCTGCTTCTGCTCGCGCGCCGAGATCGCCCAGGCCTCCCAGGCGCCGCATCCCTCCGACGAGGGGCCGCGCTACCCGGGAACCTGCCGCGATCTGTCCGCACCCGAGCGGGAGGCGCGGGCGGCGCGCCGTCCCCCGGCCTGGAGGTTCCGCGTCCCCGAGGGTCCGGTCTCCTTCGACGACCGAATTCACGGACGGTGCGCGTTCGACGTGGCGGCCACCACTGGCGACTTCGTGGTGGCGCGCGCGGACGGCGTGCCCTCCTACCAGCTCGCGGTCGCCGTGGACGACGCGGCCATGGAGGTGACCGACGTGGTCCGCGGCGACGACCTGCTCCCCTCCACGGCCCGGCAGCTGCTCCTCTACCGCGCGCTCGGCCTCGCGGCGCCGCGCTTCGCCCACGTGCCGCTGGTCCTGGGACCGGACGGGGAACGGCTCGCGAAGCGGCACGGCGCGCTCTCCGTCGGCGAGCTGCGGGAGCGGGGCGCCGACCCC
>DAOMFN010000131.1:2846-5908 GCA_035429785.1 Anaeromyxobacteraceae bacterium | reverse complement strand
TTCGAGACCGCCGGGACCGTGCTCCCCTTCGCGTCGCTCCACCCCGGCTTCGAGGAGGCCGGCACGGGCACCCTTCCCGCCGGCTGGTCGGCCGATCCACCCGGGCCCAGCGTGGCCCGTCGCGTCCTCGTCCCCGACGCGCACGGAGGCAGTGCGGTCCTGCGGTTCGACGCCTCCTCCTGCGCGGGCTGCGGCGGCGCCCTCTCCGACCCGGTGCCGGTGACGCCCGGACAGGCAGCGGCGGTCCGCTTCTGGGCGCGCAGCGACGTCCCCATCGCCGGAGGCCACCCACCGGCGGCCGACTTCGCGGGTCTCGCCGTGCAGGTGCGGGGAAGCCTGGCCGGGGTCGACCAGGGGCCGCTCCTCGACCTCGGAGTCATCGACTCCCGTGGGGTGTGGCGCCGCTACCTGGGCGTGGTCGAGGTTCCGACCGGCGTCGATGCGCTCCGCCTCCGGTTCATCCTTCAGAACGGTGGGGCGGGGGTCGTCGACGTGGACGACCTGCACTGAGGTCGTCCCGCTGTCCGGCCATGCTCCGTGGGGGCTGCCTGCGCCGGCCGTCCGCTGCTACGCCGACTGCTGCGCAGGCGCGAGCCGGGGGAGGCGGACCCGCAGGGGCTCCATCTCCTTCTCGGCGCTGACGCGGATCACCCGGTGGCTCGAGGGGTCCCCGAGCACGCGGGCGACGAGGGCCTGGTTGAGCCCGTGGCCGCTCTTGTAGGCGCGGAAGTGGCCGATGACCGGGAGCCCGAAGAGGGACAGGTCGCCGATCGCGTCGAGCACCTTGTGGCGGGCGAACTCGTCGGGGAAGCGGAGCCCCTCCGGGTTCAGGATGGAGAACTGGTCCACCACGATGGCGTTCTCCAGGCTGCCGCCCTTGGCCAGGCCGGCCTTCTTCATCATCTCGATGTCGCGCAGGAAGCAGAAGGTGCGGGCGCGCGCCACCTCCCGCTCGTAGTTGCGGTCGGAGAAGCTGAAGCGGAAGGCCTGGTCGGTGACGAGCGGGTGCTTGAAGTCGACCGTGAACTCGATGGAGAGCGACTCGGCGGGCTCGAGCCGGGCGAGCTTGTCCCCGTCCCGGACCTCCACCGCGCGCTCCATGACGATGAACTGCTTGCCCTCCCGCTGCTCGGCGACGCCCGCCTCGCGGATGAGCGCGACGAACGGGGCCGACGAGCCGTCGAGGATGGGGATCTCCGGACCGTCCACCTCGACGCGGCAGTTGTCGATGCCCATGCCGGTGAGGGCGGAGAGGACGTGCTCGACGGTGTGGACCCGGGCCTTGCCGAGGGCCAGGTTGGTGGAGAGCGTGGTGTCGGCGACGTGGGCGGACCGCGCCGGGATCTCGGCGTCGAGGTCCATGCGCACGAAGCGGATGCCGCTGTCGGCCGGTGCGGGGGCGAGCGTGAGGGAGGCGGGACGCCCGGAGTGGAGTCCCACCCCCGAGCAGGTCACGCGCTTCGCCACCGTTCGCTGGTTCCAGTAACCCATGGTCTCGATGCCTCCGATGCCGACGCCGCCACCGTTCTTGCCGCAATGCGTAACGGCTGCCTGTACGACGAGCGGGCTGGTATGGAGCAAGAAGGATGCCTCGGAACACGGGGTTGGCACTCCCAGGCGGAATACGACCCCAGGTGTCCGATATGACGGACTTTTAACCCAGGGAGGCACCCCCGACAAGGAAAACCCCGTCCCGGCCGGGTGTCGCCTTCACCGAACGACCGTGACATCCGTGTCGCGGTTTTGCACTTCCGCGCAGTTCCTCGCGGAATCCGTTATGGATGCGCCGGGACCCTGGGTCCCTCCCCGTGATCCCCCTCCGAGCAGACATCCCGGTCCGCCGTCCCCCCGTCGTCACCTGGTCGCTGCTCGCGGCGAACGCGGCGGTCTTCGCCTGGCAGGCCTGGTTCGCCTGGCGGGTCTCCGGCGTCGCCCAGAACCCCGGCCTTCCGCTCGCGGAGGTGGCCCGCCGCATCGACGCCGGGATCAACTACACCGCCCTCGTGGGCGGCGCGATCCCCTACGAGGTGGTGACCTTCCGGGACATCGGTCCGCTCGACCTCGTCCCGCCGCCCTTCACCGTCCTCACGAGCATGTTCCTCCACGGCGGGCTCCTCCACCTGCTCGGGAACCTGCTCTTCCTCTGGGTGTTCGGACCCAACGTCGAGGACGTGCTCGGCCGGGTGCGCTTCCTCGCCTTCTACCTGTCGAGTGGCGTGGCCGCCGCGGCGGCCCAGGTGCTCCTCTCGCTGTCCGCGGGGGACCCGCTCATGCCCATGGTGGGCGCGAGCGGCGCCATCGCCGGGGTGATGGCCGCCTACATGGTCTTCTTCCCGCAGGCCCGCGTCCTCACTGCCGTGCCCATCGTCATCATCGTCCGGTTCCTCCACCTGCCGGCGTCGTTCTTCATCGGGCTCTGGTTCGTGCTGCAGCTCCTCTACGCCTTCCTGGGCGGCCTCGGCTCGGGCGTGGCCTTCTTCGCCCACGTGGGCGGGTTCGTGTTCGGCTGGGGGGTGACGAAGGCGCTCGTGCTGGCCCAGCTGCGGCGGCGGCGCGCCGGGCGGGCGTAGCGGCGCGGCCGCGGGGCTCCTGCCCGACCCTCAGAAGAGCGGTTCCTGCGGCCCGCGTGGGCGCTCGCGCCCGACGTGGGTGAAGGCCGGAGCGAGCGCCACCCGGCCCCGGGGCGTGCGGGCGAGGTAGCCCTCCCGGACGAGGAAGGGCTCGTAGACGTCCTCGATGGTGTCCTGCTCCTCGCCGACGGCCGCCGCGATGGCCTCGATGCCCACCGGCCCGCCCCCGAAGACGTCGATGACGACGGTGAGGATGCGCCGGTCCATGGCGTCGAGCCCGCTCGCGTCCACCTCGAGCCGCTCGAGCGTGCGCTGCACGATGGCGGGCGTGAGCCGGCCGTCCCCCTCCACCTGGGCGAAGTCGCGGGCCCGCAGGAGCAGCCGGATGGCGATGCGTGGCGTGCCGCGGGCGCGGCGGGCGAGCTCGTCGACGCCGTCCGGATCGACCGGCAGGCGGAGCTTCCGGGCCGCCCGCACCGCGATCTCCTTCAG
>DAOMFN010000131.1:0-2746 GCA_035429785.1 Anaeromyxobacteraceae bacterium | reverse complement strand
GCGGTGAGGAGCCCGGCCAGGTCGCCCTTCTTCACGAGCGCCGGGCCGCTCGTCACGTGGAGGGCGACGCCCAGCTCGGTGGCGAGGATGTGGGCGAGCGAGGTCTTGCCGAGACCCGGGGGGCCGGAGAGGAGCACGTGGTCGAGCGCCTCGCCGCGCTGGCGCGCCGCCTGCGCGTAGACCCGGAAGTTGTCGACCAGCTTCCTCTGCCCGACGTACTCGTCGAACGAGGCCGGGCGCAGCGACTGCTCGAGCCGCTCCTCCCCCTCCTGGATCCGTCCCGACAGCTCGCGCGCCGGCTTGACCGACATTTGGGTAATGTAGCACCCGTGTCCGACCGGCTCGATCGCGGATTCGCCAGGGTGCGCCCGTGGGCGCTCGTCGCCGCGGTCCTCGCGGCCGGGGCGCTGGCCCCGGCCTGCAAGCCGCACGACCCGGGCGAGCAGCCCCCGGATCCCCCGCCGCCGGTTCCCTGCACCCGGGAGGTGGCGGTGGCCGCCGACACGGTGGTGATCGCCGCCGGCGCCTGCAACCCGGGGTGCATCCACGTCCCGGCCGGCACCGCGGTCCTCTTCCTGAACGGCGACCCGGCCCTCTACGTCCTCGCCTCCCCGCCGCCCCCCGCGGTTGCGCGCGAACTCGTGCAGGTGCCCGGGCGCGCGGGGATGACGACGCTCCCGCTCGATTCGCCCGGGACCTACGTGTACGAGGCGCTCCAGTGGCCTGCGGCCACGGTGACGATCTTCGTGGAGTGAGCGCGGGAGCTCGCTTCCCTATCCCCGCAACCGCTTCAGCGCCTCGCGGAGCAGCACGTCGAGGGTGTTCCCCTCGATTTCCCCCGCGAGCGCCTCGACCGCCTGGGCCGCCTGCTGCGGCCGGTAGCCGAGGCCGATGAGCGCCTGCTCGAGCTGCTCGGCCACGCCGCCGGGGCGTGCCGCTGCCCGGGGAGACGCGGCGCGGGCCAGGGTGGCGAGCTTCTCCTTCAGCTCCACGACGAGCCGCTCGGCGGTCTTCTTCCCCACGCCGGGCACGCGGGTGAGCCGGGCCACGTCGCCCGAGGCGACGGCGGCGGCGAGCTCCCGCGGCTCGATGCCGGAGAGGATGTTCTGGGCGGCGCGCGGGCCGACGTTCTTCACGCCGATGAGCTCGCGGAAGACCGCCTCCTCCTCCTCGGTGGCGAATCCAAAGAGGTCGAGCGCGTCCTCGCGGACGTGCGTGTACGTTCGCAGCCGCGCCCGCTCCCCCTCGGGGAGGGCGGCGAGCGAGGTGGCCGAGACGTGCACGAGGTAGCCGACGCCGTTCACGTCGACGACCACGGCGCCCTCCCGCTTCTCGACCACCGTCCCGTCGAGGCGCGCGATCACGCCGCGCCCCGGGAGCGCCGGACGGGCGCCTGTGGCTTGCGTCGCGGGGGCGGGGGCGGTGCGGCGTGCCCTCCGCGCCCGATGTGGCAGACGGCGAGCGCGATGGCGTCGGCCTCGTCGGGAAGTCCGGCCTCCACGCCGAACAGCGCGCGCGCCATGCGGACCATCTGGGCCTTCTCGGCGCGCCCGTTTCCGGTGAGGGCGAGCTTGGCCTGCTGCGGGGCGTACTCCGAGACCGGGATCCCGGCCCGCGCCGCCGCGGCGAGAACGACCCCGCGCGCCTGACCGAGCACGAGCGCCGAGCGGGGGGAGACGCCCGAGAACACCGTCTCGACCGCGACGGCATGGGCACCGGAGCGGGCGAAGAGGGCTTCCAGCCCCTCGAGGATGAGCGCGAGCCGGCGCGGCAGGTCGTGGTCGCCCGGGACGAGCACCCCCGACTCGACCACCCGGAGCCGGGAACCCGTCCTCGCCACCACACCGTAGCCGCACCGCTGCGTGCCCGGATCGACGCCGACGACCACCACGCGGGCATCGTGCCACGGCTCTGAATGCCCGTCCAGTGACCGGAAGGGAGACGACGCGCGGGGAGCGGGCCGCGCCGGGTCAGGCCCCGGCGCGCTCGCGGTCCGGCTTCACGAGCGCCACGAGCCCCGACGCCAGCGCCATCGCCGCGCCGGAGAGGAGCGCCGTCCGCCAGCCGCGGACGAAGGAGGTCCGCTCGCCCAGCTCGAAGAGCGCGCCGCCGGTGGCGACGCCCACGGCCATGCCGACGTTGCGGGAGGTCGCGAGCAGGCCGCCCCCCGCGCCGAGCTTCGCCACGGGGAGCGCCCCCATCACCACGCTGTTGTTCGGGGGCTGGAAGAACCCCATGCCGGCGCCCTCCAGCGCGAGCGCCGCGACGACGGCCGCCATCGGCGTGGAGCCGTCGGCGAGGCCGAGCCACACGAGCCCGGCGGCCACGAGCAGTCCGCCCGCCACCTGGGGCGCTCGCGCGCCGAACCGGTCGGCGATCCAGCCGGAGAGGGGCGACGTCACCATGAGGGAGATGGGCACGACCGTCAGCGTCGCGGAGAGCCCGGCCTTCCCGAGCCCCTTCACGTCGGAGAGGAAGAAGGGGGAGAGCAGCGTCTGGTGGAAGAGCGCCGCGTAGGAGAGCGCCGCGGCGAGGAGCCCGGTCGAGACGGTGCGGTTGCCGAGCAGCTCCGGATCGACGAGCGGGGCCGCGCTGCGCCGCTCCACGCGGTGCAGGATCACCGCCGCGACGGCCGCGCCGGCGAGGAGCGCCAGCGCTCCCCGGGGCGCGTGGGGCCAGGTCTCGAGCGCCCCGATCCCGAGCGCGAGGGGGAGGCCGAACCAGGCCGCGCCGGCGACGGCGAAGG
>DAOMFN010000130.1:0-5912 GCA_035429785.1 Anaeromyxobacteraceae bacterium | reverse complement strand
TGCTACCCCTTCCTGCGGTTGAACTTCTCCATGAGGTCGCCGAGGCGGGCGCGGCCGTCGCCCTGCTTGCGCAGGTACTCGCGGTACTCGTCCTCGCCGCCGTCGCGGGTGAGCGCCTTGATGGACAGCGCCACCTTGCGCTCGTGCGGGTCGATGTCGATGACCTTGACCTCGACCTCCTCGCCCTCCTTGACGACGTCGTGCGGGTTCTCGACCCGCTCGTCGCGCATCTCGGACACGTGGACGAGCCCCTCGATGCCCGGCTCGATCTCCACGAAGGCGCCGAAGTCGGTCACCTTGGTGACGCGCCCCTTCAGGCGCGAGCCCACCGGGTGGCGGTCGGAGAGCGTGGTCCAGGGATCGGCCTGGTTCTGCTTGATGCCCAGGCTGAAGCGCTCGTTCTCGACGTCGATGTTGAGCACCACCGCCTCGACCACGTCGCCCTTCTTGAACTTCTCGCCCGGGTGCTTGATGCGCTCGGTCCAGGAGATGTCGGACACGTGCACGAGGCCGTCGATGCCCTCCTCGACGCCCACGAAGATGCCGAAGTCGGTGACGTTGCGGACCTCGCCGCGGATGACCGAGCCGATGGGGTACTTGTCCTCGAGGAGCGTCCAGGGATTGGGCTCGATCTGCTTCATGCCGAGGCTGATGCGCTTCGCCTTCGGGTCGATGTCGAGGACGACCGCCTCGACGACCTCGTTCGCGTTGAGGAGCTTCGAGGGGTGCTTCACGCGCTTCGTCCAGCTCATCTCGGAGACGTGGACGAGGCCCTCGACGCCCTGCTCGAGCTCGATGAAGGCGCCGTAGTCGGTGAGGCTGACCACCTTGCCCTTCACGCGGGTGCCGACCGGGTACTTCTCGTCGGCGCGGTGCCACGGGTCCTCCTGGATCTGCTTCAGGCCCAGGCTGACGCGCTCGCTGGCGGGGTCGAACTTGAGGACGACGACGCGGACCTCCTGGCCCACCTCGAACATCTCGCTCGGGTGGCCGATGCGGCCCCAGCTCATGTCGGTGACGTGGAGCAGGCCGTCGATGCCGCCGAGGTCGATGAAGGCGCCGTAGTCGGTGAGGTTCTTCACCACGCCCTTCAGGACCGCGCCCTCCTTCAGGTTCTTCAGGGTCTCCTTCTTCAGCTCCTCGCGCTCCTTCTCGAGCAGCACGCGGCGGCTGAGGACGATGTTCCCCCGCTTCTTGTTGAACTTGATGACCTTGAACTTGAACTTCTCGCCGATGAGCTTGTCGAGGTTGCGCACCGGGCGGATGTCGACCTGGGAGCCGGGGAGGAACGCCTTCACGCCGATGTCGACGGAGAGGCCGCCCTTCACGCGCCCGACGATCATGCCCTCGACGAGCTCGTCGCGCTCGCACGCGGCGGAGATCTCGTCCCAGATGCGCATCTTGTCGGCCTTCTCCTTGGAGAGGACGACCATGCCGGTGTCGTTCTCGCGCGACTCGACGAGGACCTCCACCTTGTCGCCGATCTTCACCTGCGGCTCACCGCCGGGGACCGGGATGAACTCGCCGAGCGGGACCTGCCCCTCGGACTTGTAGCCGATGTCGACGACCACGTAGTCCTTGGCGATCTGGATCACGGTGCCGCTGACGACCCGCCCCTCCTCGACCTGGCCCGTGCGGGCCTCGCTCTCCGCGAACATCGCGGCGAAGTCCTCGGTCTCGGCGTCAGGCGTACGGATGTTCTGATTCTCCATTCGATTGGAACCCGGTCTCGTGGGCTTGGGACGGCGGCCGGCGCCTCGCGCCTGGCATCCGCCGTCGAAAGCTGCGACGCCCCCTCTGTTGGCCTGCGGCGGACCCCCGGGGATCGAGGGGCCCTCCGGGCCGCCGGGACTCCCCCGGCGGCGAAGGCGAAGCAAGCTACACTCCGAGGATCACTGCGTCAAGCGCTGCCCGGCGGGCATGCCGGAGAGGCGCGCGGCCACCCCGTCGATGACCCAGTCGGGGGTGGAGGCGCCGGCCGACACCCCGACCACGGCGCACCCGTCGAACCACTCCGGCCGGAGCTCCTCCTCGGTCTCCACGTGCCACGTGCGTGGCTGGATCTCCTTGCAGATCTCGGCGAGGTGGCGCGTGTTCGCGCTGTTCTTCCCGCCGACGACGACCACCGCGTCCACCTCGGCGGCGAGCTGGCGGGCGTCGGCCTGCCGCTCGTCGGTGTCGGCGCAGATGGTGTTCACGGCGCGGACCTCCTTGTGCCGGAGGGCCAGCGCCCCCACCACCCGCTCGAAGTCGGCGCCGATGCAGGTGGTCTGGGCGATGACCGCCACCTTCTTGGCGTCGATGGCGGGGATGGTCTCGCCGGGCCGGACCACCGTGCAGGGGCCGTCGCCGTAGGAGACGACGCCCTTCACCTCGGCGTGGTTCGGGTCCCCCACGATGACGAGGTGGTAGCCCTGGGCGGAGAGGCGCTGGGCCATCGCCTGCGGGTACTTCACGTAGGGGCAGGTGCCGTCCACGACCTCGAGCCCGCGCTCGCGCGCGAGGTCGAGCTCCGGCTTCACCGCACCGTGGGTGCGCACGACCACCGTCGTGCCGGCCTCGACCTCGGCCACGCGCTCCACCGTGCCCACCCCCATCTCCCGGGTGCGGGAGACGAACTGCGGGTTGTGGATGATGGGGCCGAGCGTGACCACCGGAGACTGCCGCTCCCGGGCCACGTCCATGAGCTGGTCGACCGTGCGCCGGACGCCCCAGCAGAATCCCGCCGTCTTCGCGACCTTGACCTGCATCAAGTCCTCTCCCCGCCCATATAACCCCGGAGGGGTCCCGGGTAAAGGGCGCCCGGCCTTTCGTCAGCCCCGGGCGGCGACGCGCCTCTCCACCTCGGCGGCGAGCCGCTCCACGACCTCGTCGAGCGGGATCCCTCCGGTGTCCACCGTCACGGCGTCGTCCGCGGCCCGCAGCGGGGCCACGTCCCGGGAGCTGTCGTCCCGGTCCCGCTTGCGCTGGTCGGCGAGCACCGCCTCGAAGGGCTGCGGGTCCCCCTTGGCCTGGAGCTCCAGGAAGCGCCGGCGCGCCCGGACCTCGTCGGCCGCGGTGAGGAAGAACTTGGCGTCGGCGTCGGGGAAGACCACCGTCCCGATGTCCCGCCCCTCGAGGACCGCCCCCCGGTTGCCCGGCGAGGTGGCGAGGCGGCGCTGCAGGTCGAGGAGCCCCGCGCGCACGACCGGCCGGGCCGAGACCGCGCTCGCACCGAGCGACATGGGCGGCGTCCGGATGGCCTCCGACACGTCCTCGTCCCCGAGGAGGACCCGCTGCCCCGCCCCCTCCACGCCGGGCGGGGGCGGCGCGAAGCGGATGCGGACGGCCGGGAGGAGCCCGGCCAGGCGGCCGTCGTCGTCGAAGGCGATGCCGGCCCGGCTCGCGGCCAGCGCGACCGTCCGGTAGATGGCGCCGGTGTCCACCATGGCGAAGCCGAGCCGGGCGGCGAGGCGCCGCGACGTCGTGCTCTTCCCGGCGCCCGCCGGGCCGTCGATGGCCACGATGAAGGGGCGGCCCGCGCTCACCGCCCGAGGACCTTCCGGAACGCGGCGAGCACCTTCTCGTTCTCGCGGCGCGTGCCGACGGTGACCCGCTGCGCGGTGGGGAAGCCGTAGCCGGCCACGGGCCGCACCACCACCGCCTCCCGGAGCAGCGCCTCGAAGAGCTGCATGCCCGGGCGGCCCGGGAAGTCGGCCAGGACGAAGTTGGCCTGCGACGGGACCACGGTGGCCCCGAGCTCGCGCAGGCCGGCCTCGAGGAAGGGGCGCTCGGAGCGGACCAGCTCCCGGGAGAGCTGGACGTGCTCCTCGTCCTGGAGCGCGGCTGCCCCTGCGGCCTGGGCCACCAGGTTCACGTTGAAGGGCGCGCGGACCCGGTCGAGGAAGGCGGTCAGCTCCGGCCGCGCGAAGGCGTAGCCCAGGCGCAGGCCTGCCAGGCCGTAGATCTTGGAGAAGGTTCGCAGCACCACGAGGTTGGGGAAGCGCTTGCGCAGCGCCAGCGAGTCCTGGAAGCCCTCGACGTCCACGAACTCGACGTAGGCCTCGTCGAGGACGACGAGCGTCTCGCGGGAGACCGCGCCGAGGAAGTGGACGAGCTCCTTCTCGAGGAACCAGGTGCCCGTCGGGTTGTCGGGGTTCGCGAGGAAGACCACCTTGGTGCGCGGGGAGAGGCGCGCGTGGATGGCGTCGAGGTCGTAGTGGAAGCGCGCCTTCATGGGCGCCTCCACGAGCGTGCGCCCGTGGGCGTGGGCGGCGAGCTTGTAGGCGACGAAGCTCTGCGCGCTGGTGAGGACCTCCTCCCCCTCCAGCACGAAGGTGCGCACGATGAGCTCGATGAGCTCGTTCGACCCGTTTCCGACGAGGATCTCCTCCACCGGCACGGAGAACCGCTCGGAGAGGGCCTCCTTCAGATAGAAGGCGCTGCCGTCCGGGTAGAGGTGGACCTTCGGGCAGGCCTCGATGGCGGCGCGCAGCGCCAGCGGCGAGGGGCCGAGCGCGTTCTCGTTGGAGGCGAGCTTGGCGACGTCGGAGACGCCGTACTCGCGCTCCACCTCCTCGATGGGCTTGCCGGGGACGTAGGGCTGGAGCGAGGCGACGTGGGACGGGACGAGCGGCACGTCCTCACTCCTCGGCGGTGAAGACGCCCATGGCCCGGAACTTCTGGTAGCGCTGGCGCACGAGCTGCTCGGGGGTGAGCTGCCGGAGGTCGGCGAGCTGCCGGCGGATGGCGCCGGCGAGGTTCTCGGCGGCGAGCCGGGGGTCGCGGTGGGCGCCGCCGGGGGGCTCCTTCACCACCTCGTCGACGATGCCGAAGCCGGCCAGGTCCTTCGCGGTGAGCTTCAGGTTCTCCGCCGACTTCTGGGCCTTCGAGGCGTCGCGGTAGAGGATGGAGCTGCAGCTCTCCGGCGAGATGACCGAGTAGGTGGAGTACTCGAGCATGAGGATCTTGTTCGTGACCCCGAGCGCCAGGGCTCCGCCCGAGCCTCCCTCCCCGATGACGATGGAGATGGAGGGCACGCCCAGCGACGACATGACCTCGAGGTTCACCGCGATGGCCTCGGCCTGGCCGCGCTCCTCGGCGCCGATGCCGGGATAGGCGCCGGGGGTGTCGATGAAGGTGATGAGCGGGCGGCGGAACCGGTCGGCGAGGTCGTAGAGGCGGCGCGCCTTGCGGTAGCCCTCCGGGCGGGGCATGCCGAAGTTGCGCAGCATGTTCTCCTTCGTGCCGCGCCCCTTCTGCTCGCCGACGATCACCACCGGCTCGCCCTCGAAGCGGGCCAGTCCGGCCACGATGGCGTGGTCGGCGGCGAACCGCCGGTCCCCCTCCAGCTCCATCCAGTCGGTGAAGATCGCCTGGAGGTAGTCGAGGGTGTACGGGCGGTTGGGGTGGCGGGCCAGCTGGACGACCTGCCAGCGGGAGAGGTCGCGGAAGATCTCGGCCTGGAGCTTCTTCGCCTTGCGCTCCAGCTTGACGATCTCGTCGCTGAAGTCGACCCCGGCTCCGCCGGAGAGCTGCTTCAGCTCCTCGATCTTGGACTCGAGGGCGACGAGGGGCTTCTCGAACTCTGTCGTGAACGGGACGCGGGTGGCCACGGAGCGGGCTTATAGCACGGCCGCGGCGCGATTCACGGCGCAGTGCGCAACGCCCGGGCGAGGTCGTCGGCCAGGGCCGGGACGTCCACCGGGGGTCGCACCCACTCGACGTCCTGCTCGCGACGCAGCCAGATGACCTGCCGGCGGGCGTAGCGCCGGTGGGCGACGGCGATGCGCCGCTCGAGCTCGGCGTCGTCGATCTCGCCGCGGGCCCGAGCCGCGGCGTCGGCGTAGCCGATGGGGAGCCTCGCCGGGAGCCCCCCGGGCAGGGCGGCGAGCGCGCGCGCCTCGTCCACGATGCCCCCGCGGGCGATGGCG
>DAOMFN010000129.1:0-5944 GCA_035429785.1 Anaeromyxobacteraceae bacterium | reverse complement strand
CGCAACCGGCCGGCTCACCCCCGGCCCGGGCGCGTCTGGCTCCCCGGGTCGAGGAGGGCCCGGTCCTCACGGGCCGTGATCCCGCCGCGCTCCACCGCCACCTCGGCGATGGGGCGGCCGGTCTCCACCGATTCCTTCACGATCTCGGCGGCCCGGGCGTACCCGATGCGGGGGGCGAGCGCGGTGGCGAGGCTCACGGTCCGGTCGGCGTAGAAGCGGGCCCGGCCGGCGTCGGCCCGGAGGCCCCGGGCGAGCCGGCGGTCGAAGGCGCGGACGCCGTTCGCCAGGATCTCGAGCTGGTGCAGGAGGTCCCAGGCGACGAGCGGCATCGTCACGTTCAGCTCGAGCTGGCCGGCGGCGGTGGCCCAGGCGATGGCCTCGTCCATGCCGATGACCTGCTGGCTCACCATGGCGAGCATCTCGGCCATGGAGGGGTTCACCTTGCCGGGCATGATCGACGACCCGGGCTGGACCGCCGGGAGCCGGAGCTCGGCGAGCCCGGTGGCCGGGCCCGACGCGAGCAGCCGCACGTCCCCGCCGATGCGGAGGAGCTCCACCGCCGCGAGGCGCAGCGCCGACGACACCGCGGCGAAGGGGGACAGCGACTGCATGGCGTAGAAGGGATTGGGCGCGGCCACGAGCGGGAGGTCGCAGAGGCGCGACAGCTCCTTCACCATCGCCGCCCGGTAGCGGGGGTGGGCGTTCACGCCGGTGCCCACGGCGGTGCCTCCGATCCCGAGCGCGGCCAGCTCGGGCAGCGCGTCCTCGACCCGGTCGGCGGCGGCGGAGAGGGCCGCGGCCCAGCCCGACACCTCCTGGCCCAGCCGGATGGGCGTCGCGTCCATGAGGTGGGTGCGGCCCGACTTCACGATCCCGTCCCAGGCCCGGGCCTTGTCCGCGAGGGTGCCGGCGAGCGCCCGCAGGGCCTCCACGGTGGCCGGGGCCCGGTCGAGCGCGGCGAGGCGCATCGCGGTGGGGATGACGTCGTTCGTCGACTGGCCGAGGTTCACCTCGTCGTTGGGATCCACCGACCGGTCGCCGCGGCGCCCGCCCAGGAGCTCCGCCGCCCGGTTGGCGAGCACCTCGTTCACGTTCATGTGGAACGACGTCCCGGCGCCGGCCTGGTACGCGTCCACCACGAACTGGTCGTCCCAGCGCCCGGCGAGCACCTCGCGGGCAGCCGCCTCGATGGCGCGGGCCTTCCGCCGCGGCAGGACCCCGAGGCGCGCGTTCACCCGCGCGGCGGCGAGCTTGATGCGGGCCATGGCCTCGACGAGCGCGCGGGGCTCCCGCAGGCCGGAGATGGGGAAGTTCTCGACCGCCCGGGCGGTCTGCGCGCCCCAGAGCGCGGTGGCCGGCACCCGGACTTCACCCATCGTGTCGCGCTCGACGCGGGTGCGCCCCCGGGGCGCGGAGCGGCGGCCTCGACGTGCGGCCATGGCTACCTCCCTCCCGCCGGCGCGCCGGCGATGCGGTCCCGGAGCCTCCGGAAGGCCAGCTCCGACTTGGCGTCCTCGATCTCCCCCGACGCGCAGGCGGCGATGGCGTCGTCCAGGCCTCGCCAGACGAGCGTCGCCCCCTCCTCGAGCGGCGACCCGTCCCCGTCGGCCGGCGCCTCGTGGTCCCCCTGGGCGTTGCCGCGATCGACCTCGGCGGCGAAGAGGTGGATCTTCTCCGACACGATGCCGGGCAGCGTGTAGAACGCGGCCCCGAGCGGGTCGAGCCGCTCCGGGGCGACGTCGACGCCGGCCTCCTCGCGCGCCTCCTCGGCACCGCGCTGCCGGAGGGCCTCGACGCCCCGCTCGCCCGGCTCGAGGAGCCCGGCCACGATCTCCTCGTAGAGGAGCGGCTCGGGCTCGGGGAGCGCACGGGCCTTCCCGCGCCGGAAGAGGACGGCCGGGCGGAGCTGGCGGCGGAGCAGCACCTCCACCCCGTGCGGGGTCCGGGCCCACAGGCACACGGCGACGGCGTCGAGCGACGGCCGGTCGAGGACGTCGATCCGGTAGGTGGGGGAGAGCGTCCCGTCCACGCGCCGGTTCCGCGCCCGGTAGCGCCGGACGTGGAGGAATCCCTCGTCGCAGCGGGACGATGCGGTGAAGTCCTCGACGATCTCGACGGCGTCCACGCGGGGCATCCCTGGCAGATAGGCGGGCGCCGCGCCCCGGGCAAGCCCTCGACCCGGATGGCCCTTGCCACGGCGGCTTCCGGACCTACCTTCACCGGGATGAAGGCCCATCTCTGCGCCCACTGCGGCGCCATCAATCGCATCGGCACCGCCCCGGCCGGCACCGCCCCCGTCTGCGGGAAGTGCAAGGCCGACCTCGACGTCTCCGGCGAGCCCCGCCCGGTCTCCGGCGCGCAGCTCGACGCCGCCGTCCGCTCCTCGCCGGTCCCCGTGCTCGTGGACTTCTGGGCGCCCTGGTGCGGCCCGTGCCGGACCGCCGCCCCCATCTTCGCCGACCTGGGGCGCCGCCGCTCCGGCGAGCTGCTCGTGCTCAAGGTGAACAGCGACGAGGAGCAGGAGGCGTCGGCCCGCCTGGGGATCCGCGCCATCCCCACCTTCGTGCTCTTCCACGGCGGCCAGGAGATCGCGCGCCACAGCGGCGTGATGCCGGCGGCGGAGATGGCCCGCTGGGTGGACGGGCACGTCCGCACCTGACGCCGCCCGCCGCGGCCGCACGGGCCCGGGAACGGGAGCGGCCCGCCCCCAGGGGCACCGGAAGCGGGCCGCGGTCACCGGGGAGCCGGGCCGTCGTCAGGCGACGACGCGGAGCCCCTTCTTGTCGGCGGGCTTGTAGTCGGGAAGCTCGTCGAACTGGAGGTAGCGGTAGACCTTGTCGGCCTTGGGGGCGATCTTCTCGTTGAAGGCCGCGAAGTACTCCTCCTTGGTGGGCAGCCGCCCCAGGTTGGAGGCCACCGCGCCGAGCTCCGCCGAACCCAGGTAGACCTGGGCGCCGTCGCCCATGCGGTCGTCGAAGTTGCGGGTCGAGGTGGAGAACACGTTGGTCTTGCCCGGGACCCGGGCCTGGTTGCCCATGCAGAGCGAGCAGCCCGCGGTCTCGATGCGGGCGCCGATCTGGCTGAACACGGTGAAGTAGGCCTCGTCGCGCAGCTCCTGCTGGTCCATCCGCGTGGGCGGGCAGATCCAGGTGCGGACGGCCGGATTGAACTTCTGCCCCTTCCAGATCTCGCCGGCGGCGCGGAAGTGGCCGATGTTCGTCATGCACGACCCGAGGAACACGTCGTCGATCTTCGTGTTGGCGACGGCGCTGAGCAGCTTCACGTCGTCCGGGTCGTTCGGGCAGGCCAGGATCGGCTCGGTGATCGTGGCCAGGTCGATCTCGATGACCGCCGCGTACTCGGCGTTCTTGTCGGCCTTGAGCAGCTCCGGCTTCTTCAGCCACTTCTCCGCGGCGGCGATGCGCCCCTGGAGCGTCTTCGCGTCCTGGTAGCCGTCGGCGATCATCTTCTTCATCAGCGCGACGTTGGAGCGGAGGTAGGTGGCGACGGTCTTCTCGGAGAGGGCCACGGCGGCCGCGGCGGCGCTGCGCTCGGCGGCGGCGTCGGTGAGCTCGAAGGCCTGCTCGACGGTGAGGTCGGGCAGACCCTCCATCTCCAGGATGCGGCCGTTGAAGACGTTCTTCTTGCCCTTCTTGGGCACGGTGAGCAGCCCCTCCTGGATGGCCTGGTAGGGGATGGCGTTCACCACGTCACGGAGCGTGATGCCGGGGTTGAGCTTGCCCTTGAAGCGGACCAGCACGCTCTCCGGCATGTCGAGCGGCATGAAGCCGAGGGCGCCGGCGAAGGCGACCAGGCCCGAGCCGGCCGGGAAGCTGATGCCGATGGGGAAGCGGGTGTGGCTGTCGCCGCCCGTGCCCACCGTGTCGGGGAGCAGGAGGCGGTTGAGCCAGGAGTGGATCACGCCGTCGCCCGGGCGGAGCGAGACGCCGCCGCGCTCGACCGTGAAGGCGGGCAGGGTCTTGTGCATCTTCACGTCGGCCGCCTTGGGGTAGGCCGCCGTGTGGCAGAACGACTGCATGTACATCGGGGCCTGGAACTTCAGGCAGGCGAGCTCCTTCAGCTCGTCGGCGGTCATGGGGCCGGTGGTGTCCTGGCTGCCCACGGTCGTCATCTTCGGCTCGACGTACCAGCCGGGCAGCGCGCCCGGGATGCCGCAGGCCTTGCCGACCATCTTCTGGGCCAGCGAGTAGCCCTGCCCCTTCTTCGGCTCCGGGTTCTTCTTCACGAGGAAGACGTCGGAGGGCCCCTTCTTGAGCGCCTTGCGGGCCTTGTCGGTCACCGCGCGGCCGATGATGAGCGGGATGCGGCCGCCAGCCCGGTACTCGTCGCCGAGGTTGTCGGGCTGGATCTTGAAGGTGGAGAGCACCTCGCCGCCCTCGCTGCGGATCTCGCCCTTCTTCGTGTCGATGACGACCACGTCGCCGGTCTTCAGCTTGGAGACGTCGGTCTTGATGGGCAGCGCGCCCGAGTCCTCGGCGGTGTTGAAGAAGATGGGGGCGATGACGCCGCCGATGACGACGCCGCCGCGCCGCTTGTTCGGGACGAAGGGGATGTCCTCGCCGATGTGCCAGAGCACCGAGTTGATGGCCGACTTGCGGGACGAGCCGGTGCCGACCACGTCGCCCACGAAGGCGACCTGGAACCCCTCCTTGCGGAAGTCGGCGATGGTCTTCAGGCCGCCCGGGAAGCGGGTCTTGCCCATGGCCAGCGCGTGGAGCGGGATGTCCGGGCGGGTGGAGGCGTCGCCGGCGGGGGAGAAGTCGTCGGTGTTGATCTCGCCGTCGACCTTGAAGACCTTCACCTTGATGGTCTCGGGGATGCCCGGCTTCGACGTGAACCACTCGGCGGTGGCCCAGGACTCGAGGACGGCCTTGGCGGCGG
The DNA here is from genome assembly GCA_035429785.1 of Anaeromyxobacteraceae bacterium. GTDB lineage: Bacteria > Myxococcota > Myxococcia > Myxococcales > Anaeromyxobacteraceae > CAIOAK01. Next base: position 1,042 of record DAOMFN010000129.1, on the reverse strand, counting down.
GGTTCTTGGCCTTGGCGAGCGCCGCCACGTCGTCGAACGAGTCGTAGACGTAGGTGAGGCCGGAGAGGGCCTTGGCGGCGTCGTCGGCGAGCCCCTTTTGACGAAGTCCGGCGACGAGCGGCGGGACGTTGTAGCCGCCGCCCATGGTGCCGAGCATGAAGACGGCGTCCTTCTTCGTGATGACCGGCGACTTCTTCTTCCCGGTGACCACCTCGGCGAGGAACGCGGCCTTCACCTCGGCGGCGGGATCGACGCCGGGGGAGACCCGCTCCTTCAGGAGCTCGAGCAGGAAGGCCTCCTGCCCCTTGGGCGGCTTCTGGAGCAGCTTCACGACCTCGCGGGTCTGCTCCGGGTCGAGCTGGCGGGGCGGGATGCCCTGCGCCTTGCGCTCCTCCACGTGCTTCAGGTACGCGTCGATCACGGGGTTGGCCACGCGACGTCTCCTTCCGGAAGGTGGGTTCGCCCCCGGTGCGGCGCGCGGCGCGGCGCCCGGCGGCAGGGGGTCCGCTTATACCCCACGGCGCAGCGGCTGTCAGCCGCTGCGCAACGCCCGCCATCCCCGCACTTTTCCCCTTGAACGTCGGGCCCTTGCCCTCCCCCACACCCGGTCGTCCTCACCCCTCCGGCCGCAGGTCCACCCGGTTGTCGTAGAAGGTGCTGCCGGCGCCCTCGTCGGTGAGACGCTGCGAGGTGAGCGCGTTCACGGTGCGGCCGCCCCGCACGTGGGAGAGCCAGGGCACTCCCTCCGCCACCACCACCCCGGGCGGCGTCCGGTCGGTGACCCGGAGCGTGAAGGAGGCCTCGCCGAGCCCGTTCCAGGCCACCACCCGGGGCCCGGAGAGGCCGCGGGCGGCTGCGTCGGCGGGATTCACCATGAGTGCCGGATCCCCCTCCCGCGCGCGCAGCTCGTCCCGCTCGCGGAAGGAGGAGTTGAGCCCGAAGACCGAGGCGCCGGTGACGAGGCGGAAGGGCAGCGGCCCGTCCTCCTCGTGGCTCGGCAGCCAGCGGGGGAGCGTGTGGCGCTGGCGCGGGTTCTCGATCT
>DAOMFN010000128.1:0-5967 GCA_035429785.1 Anaeromyxobacteraceae bacterium | reverse complement strand
CGGGTCTACGCCGACGGCATGCCCTCCCCCGACGACCCGGCGCTCCTCCAGGTCGCGAACGTGGCCCACCTCCCCGGCATCGTCGGCGCGTCGCTCGCCATGCCCGACATGCACTGGGGGTACGGCTTCCCCATCGGCGGCGTGGCCGCGGTGGACCCGGAGCACGGGGCGGTCTCCCCCGGCGGCGTGGGCTACGACATCAACTGCGGCGTGCGCCTCCTCGCAACCCGGGTCCCGGCCGACGAGGTGCGCCCGCTCGTCCACGCCGCGCTCGCCCGGCTCTTCCACGACGTCCCCGCCGGCGTCGGGGCCAGCGCCGCCATCCCGCGCCTTTCCCCGCGGGAGCTCGACGCGGTGCTCCTCCAGGGCGCGCGCTGGGCGGTGGCCCGCGGCTTCGCGGTCTCCGGGGGAGACGTGGAGCACTGCGAGGAGGGGGGCGCCCTCGCCGGGGCCGACCCGGCCGCGGTGAGCGACCGGGCGCGGGAGCGCGGCGCCGACCAGCTCGGCACGCTCGGCAGCGGCAACCACTTCCTCGAGCTGGACGTCGTGGCCGAGGTCTTCGACGCCGAGGCGGCGGAGGCCTTCGGCCTCGTGCCGGGCGCCCTGGCCGTCCAGATCCACTCCGGCTCGCGCGGGCTCGGCTACCAGGTCTGCGACGAGGCGGTGGCGGCGCTCGCCCCGGCGATGTCCCGGTACGGGCGGGACTATGCGTCGCTCCCGGATCCGCAGCTCGCCTGCGCGCCGGTCCGGAGCCCGGCGGGTCGGGAGTACCTCGCGGCGATGGCGGCGGCCGCGAACTTCGCCTGGGCCAACCGGCAGGTCATGGCCGGCCTCGCGGTGCGGGCGCTGCGGGAGGCCTTCGCGATGTCGGAGGGCGACCTCGGGGCGCGCACGGTCTACGACGTGTGCCACAACGTGGCGAAGGAGGAGGAGCACGTCGTGGAGGGGCGACCCCGGCGGCTGCTCGTCCACCGCAAGGGGGCCACCCGGGCCTTCCCGGCCGGCGACCCGCGCGTCCCGGCGCGCTACCGGGCGGTGGGGCAGCCGGTGCTCGTGCCGGGCGACATGGGCCGTCCGTCCTTCGTCCTCGCCGGCCTGCCCGGCTCGATGGCCGAGACCTTCGGGAGCTCCTGCCACGGGGCCGGCCGGGTGCTCTCGCGCAACCAGGCCATGAAGCGGGCGCGCGGCCGCTCCATCCACGCCGAGCTGGCCGCCCGCGGCATCGAGGTGCTCTCCCGCGGGAAGAAGACCCTCGCCGAGGAGATGAGCGAGGCCTACAAGGACGCGGGCCGGGTCGTGTCGGTCGTGGAGCGGGCCGGGCTCTCGCGGCGGGTGGCCCGCCTCGACCCCATCGGGGTGGTGAAGGGCTGACGGGGTGGTTATGCGGGATGGGCGTGAGCGCACCCATCCCGGCCCCCGCACCCGGCGCCCTCCCCTTCCCTCCCGACGTGGCGGCGCGCATCTCGGCGGCCCTCGCCGCCCTGCCCCCGGGCTACGCGCCCCGCACCCGCCACCGGGACGGCTCCCGTCCGCACTTCACCAACCGTCTCATCGCCGAGACCAGCCCCTACCTGCGCCAGCACGCCCACAACCCGGTGGACTGGCACCCCTGGGGGGACGAGGCGTTCGAGAAGGCGCGGAGCACCGGCCGCCCGGTGTTCCTCTCGGTGGGCTACGCCACCTGCCACTGGTGCCACGTGATGGAGGAGGAGTCCTTCGAGGACCCGGAGATCGCCCGGCTCCTCAACGAGGCCTACGTCCCGGTGAAGGTGGACCGGGAGGAGCGCCCCGACGTGGACGCCGTCTACATGACCGCGGTGCAGGCGCTCACCGGGCACGGCGGCTGGCCCATGAGCGTCTGGCTCGACGCCGAGCGGCGCCCCTTCTTCGCCGGAACCTACTTCCCGCCCCGCGACGGCGACCGGGGCGCCATGCGGGGCTTCGCCTCCCTGCTCCGCGAGCTCGCCGAACTCCACGCCCGCGATCCGGGGCGCGTGGCGCGGGCGGCCCGCTCCATCACCGACGCCGGCCGCACCGCGATGTCCGGCGGGGAGCCCGCCGGCGGAAGCCTGGGCGCCGCCCCCCTCCGGGCGGCGGCCGCGTTCTACGCCCGCGCCTACGACCCGCAGCACGGCGGCCTGCGCGGCGCTCCCAAGTTCCCCTCCAGCCTGCCGGTGCGCCTGCTCCTGCGCCACCACCGGCGCTCGGGCGACGCCCGGTCCCTGGAGATGGCGGTGAGCTCGCTCGCGCACATGGCCGCGGGCGGCATCCACGACCAGGTGGGTGGCGGGTTCCACCGCTACTCCGTCGACGAGTTCTGGCTCGTCCCCCACTTCGAGAAGATGCTCTACGACAATGCGCTCCTCGCGGTGGCCTACGCCGAGGCCTGGCAGGTGACGCGCCGGCCCGACCTCGCGCGGGTGCTCCGGACGACACTCGACTACGTGCTGCGGGAGATGACCGCGCCGGGCGGCGGCTTCTTCTCGGCCACCGACGCCGACTCCGAGGGCGAGGAGGGGCGATTCTTCGTCTGGACCGAGGAGGAGCTCCGGCGCCTCCTCGGCGCGGACGCCGACCGGTTCATCGCCTTCCACGGGGTGACGGCCCGCGGGAACTTCGAGGGACGGAACGTCCTCCACGTCCCGCGTCCCGACGAGGCCACCTGGGAGTCGCTCGCCGGCGCGCGCGGGATCCTCTACGAGGCCCGGCGCCTCCGTCCCCCGCCCCTCCTCGACGACAAGGTCCTCACCGCCTGGAACGGGCTCATGATCTCGGCGTTCGCGGTGGGCGGCCGGGTGCTCTCCGAACCGCGCTGGGTGGCGGCCGCGGATCGCGCGGCCCGCTTCGCCCTCGACCACCTCCGGGTGGGCGGACGCCTCCGGAGGAGCTGGAGGGACGGCCGCACCTCGGGGCCGGGGTTCCTCGAGGACCAGGCCTTCCTCGTCCAGGGGCTCCTCGACCTCCACCAGGCCTCGCTCGACCCGCGCTGGCTGGCCGAGGCCGTCGGACTCGCGGAGCAGTGCGAGGAGCTCTTCGCCGACCGGGACGCCGGCGGCTGGTTCCGCACCGCGCCCGACCACGAGGTGCTCGTCGCCCGCGAGAAGCCGGGGCACGACGGCGCCGAGCCCAGCGGCGGCTCGGTGGCGGCGCTCAACGCGGCGCGGCTCCATGCCTTCACCCTCGACGACCGCTGGCGGCGGATCGCGGAGCGCGCCGTCCAGGCGCACGGCGCCACGCTCGAGCAGCAGCCGGCGGCGCTCCACGACCTGCTCCTCGCCGTCGACCTGCTCACCGACCGGGCGCCGGAGGTGGTGGTCGCGTGGCCTGCCGGCGAGGGGCCGCCCGAGCACCTGCTCTCGGTGCTCCGGACGACCTTCCTCCCCGGGCTCGCGCTCACCGGCGCGGCGGACGGCGAGGCGATGGGGTCGCTCGCGCGCATCGCACCCGGAGCGCGGGGCAAGGGGACCGTGGAGGGGCGCGCCGCGGCCTACGTCTGCGAGCAGGGGGCCTGCCAGCTTCCCGCGACGGACGCCGGGGCGCTCGAGCGGGCGCTGCCTTCACCGGCGCCGCTCTGAACGAGCGCCACCGCGACATCCTTGTCGCGGTTCGCGCGCACGAACCACTCCTTCGGGGGAAGCGTGCGCCTCGCGGCATCGGCAATTCAAGCCGCACCACGTCGGACCCGACCGGATGACACTCTCGGTGCAATCCTGCCAGCGTCCCGCACCGGGGGTGTACATGACGACGCGATTCTCGGCAGCCCTGCTGCTCGCAATGGGCTTCCCGACCTTGGTCCCGGCCGTCGGGACCGCCCTGGCGGGTTCGACCCCGACGTGGAGGGCCAGATCGAGGGGGAGGCCGTCATCGCCACGCCCCAGGTCGAGGAGGCCGCGGCCTTCGACGATCGCGTGCTCGCCTGGCTCGCGTCGGTCAGGCCCCGCTGACCCGCCGCACCGCCTCGCGCACCACGCCGGGGCGGTTCGAGACGATGGCGTCCACGCCGCGCCGGGCGAGCCGCTCGGCCTCGGCCGGGTCGTCCACGGTCCACACGAGCACGCGCAGGCCCGCGCCCTTCCAGGCCTGGATCCGCTCGTCGGTCGCGCTCTCGCGCGGCGCGTGGATGGCCGCGGGGCGCAGCGCCCGCAGGAGGGCCCCGGCGCGCAGGGCGGCGAGCGGACCGCTCTCGACGAGGAAGCCGCTCGGGACGTCGGGGGCGATGGACCGGAACGCCCCGAGCAGCGTGCCCGAGAAGGACGACACCACCACCCGACCCTCGGCGCCGGCCTGCCGGATGGCCCGGGTGACCTCCACGGTCAGGCCGGGATCGGGGATGCGCGCGCTCTTCATCTCCACGTTCACGACCGCGCGGGGAAAGGCCTCGAGGACCTCGGGCAGCGTGGGCACCCGCTCGCCCCGGAACGCCTCGCCGCGCCAGCCACCGACGTCGAGCTCCCGGAGCGCGGCGAGCGGCGCCTCGCGCACGCGGAGCGGCGACTGGCCGGTGCGGACGAGGTCCTCGTCGTGGACCACCACCGCCTCTCCCGTGGCGCAGCGCCAGACGTCGAGCTCGAAGCCGTCGGCACCCTGGTCGAGGGCGCGCGCGAAGGCAGCGAGCGTGTTCTCCGGGGCCTCGGCGCTCGCGCCGCGGTGGCCGAGCACGAGGGGGCGGCCGGGGACGGTGGGGAAATCGCTCGGGTTCACGGGAATCCGGTGGTGGCGCGCCTCGGGGTCGGGGGGTATGCTAACCCTCATGCGACTCGGTTTCGGCGAGATTCTCATCGTCCTCGTCGTCGTCCTGCTCATCTTCGGGGCCAACAAGATCCCCCAGCTGGGCGACGCGCTCGGCAAGGGAATCCGCAACTTCCGCAAGGCCTCCGGCAGCGGCGACGACGCCATCGACGTCACCCCGCCGAAGGAGCCGGAGCAGCTCGGCCAGTCGCAGCGCCAGGGCCAGGCCGCGTCCCAGGACGCCAAGGCCGAGTCGCGTCGGAGCTAGGTCCCTCCCGACAGCTTCCGCGCAGCCTCCCGCACGGCGGGGTGCAGCGTGCCGTCCGCCGCGATCTCCCGGATGGTCGACCGCGCCAGCGACGGCAGCAGGTGGAGTGCGATCTCCGTCTCCACGTAGGGGTTGCGGGCCAGGGCGGCGCGCACCGCGGTCCGGTTGCGGAAGCGCCGGTCCTCGTGCAGGGCGCGCAGCGCCTCCGGACGCACCGGCCTCCGCGACGCGATGCGGAGCGCGACCTCCTCGGTGACGGTCGGGTTGCGGAGGAGCTCCCGGACCACCGCCGGGTCCCCTTCCGCGGCGAGCCGCGCCAGCAGGTCCGGGTCGCGCCGGAGGCGGGCGTGCGCCTTCTTGTGGCCGAGGCTGAGGCGGGACGCCACCGGGTCAGGCCGGTCGCGCGGCTCCTCGAAGGCGCGCCGCGGCGCCGGGGAGAGGAAGAGCGACGCCACGTGGGGCAGCGAGCGCTCCCGCGCGATGGCGTAGGCCGCCGCGCGCCACTCGTAGGACACGAGGGCACCGGGCTCCCGGAGCGCCTGTCCCACCGCCAGGATCGCCGCGGTTCCCCAGGCCTCGCCGCCGCGGGCGACGAGCGCCGCCAGCAACTCGACGCCGTCCCGAGGGTCCATCCGCGAGAGGTGGCGCGCGGCGGCCCGCGCCCGGATGGTTCCCTCCTCCAGGGCGTGGAGCCGGCGGGCGAGGTCCGCGGCCCGCGTCGAGGCCGGGCCCGTCTCCGCCACGGTCAGCGCACCCCCGGCGCCAGGGTCTCCACGCGGAACCGCAGCGTACCGACGTCGCCGTCCGGAGCGGGGAGGAGGACGAGGAAGGGCAGCTCGGAACCGGCCTCGAGCCGCGACGGCGCCCGCGCCCCGACGGACGCGGCCAGCCTTCCCAGGTCCTCGGGAGACGCGACCATCGCCACGTCCTCGGGCGAGGGCACGGCGCCGGCGGGCGCCTCCGCCGTGGCC
>DAOMFN010000127.1:0-5998 GCA_035429785.1 Anaeromyxobacteraceae bacterium | reverse complement strand
GCTCGCTCCTCGTGGCGGTGCTCCTTCTCGCCCTGGGCGCGAATCGCTCCCGGCGCCCCTCCTCGACCGAGGGCGAGCTGGGCCGGGACCGGCGACGGACCGGGGAGGCCCACGACCTCGACGACCTGCTCCTCGTGATCCAGTCGGGCACGCAGCTGGCCCGGGAGTCGCTTCCGCCCGGCCACCCCGCCCACGCGGAGCTCGCCGACGTGGCTGCCGCCGCCGCCCGGGGCCAGGCGCTGGCGCGCCAGCTGCTCGCCTTCTCCCGGAAGCAGCCGGAGGTGCCTTCCCGCGCCGATGCCGCCGCGGTGCTCCGGGACCTGGCCATGGACGAGCGGCCCACCCGGAGGACGCGGGTCCTGCTCGCCGGCCAGGACCCGGCCCTGATCGCGCTCGTCTCCCGGCTCCTCGCCGCGCGCGGCCACGACGTCCTCACCGCGGCGAGCGCGCTCGAGACCCGGCAGCAGGCGGCCTCCTTCCCCGGGGAGATCGACGTGGTGGTCGCCGGCCTCGTGACCGGGAAGGACAGCGGGATCGCGGTGCTGGGCGAGGCTCGGCGGACGAGCCCGTCCGCGCGGGCCGTGATCGTCTCCGCGGACGCCGACACGATGGACGTCGAGCACGTGCTGGATGCCGGGGTGGAGCTCGTGCGCCGGCCGGTCCAGCCCGAGGCGCTCGTCGAGGTGGTCGAGCGCGCCGCGGCGCGCTCGCCGGTGCGGCGCGCGACCGCGATGGCCTGATCGCTTGCCGGGCCGGCCCAGCTATGCCGGGCGGGCGGCGGGCTCCTGCTGCGTCATGCAGTGGAGCGTGCCGAGCCCCCAGACGAGGTCGAGCGCGTGGATGCCCACGACGCTCCGCCCGGGGAACAGCTCGGCGAGGATGCCGAGCGCCCGGCGGTCGGCCGGATCGTTGAACGTGGGCACGAGCACGGCGGCGTTCGACACGTAGAAGTTCGCGTAGCTCGCCGGGAGCCGCTGCCCGGCGAAGCGGACGGGCCGGGGCATGGGGAGGTCCACCACCTCGGGGCGCGATCCGTCGGCGAGCCGGGCCGAGGCGAGCCGCGCCCGGTTCTCTGCGAGCGGCGCGTGGTTCGGGGCGGCCGGGTCGTCCGCGCGTGCGAGCACGATGGTGCGCGGGGAGACGAAGCGGGCCAGGTCGTCGACGTGGCCGTGGGTGTCGTCGCCGGCGATGCCGCGCCCGAGCCAGATCGTCGCCGGGCAGCCCAGGGCCTCGCGGAAGACCGTCTCGTAGTCCGCCCGGCCGAACCCCGGGTTGCGCACCTGCACCCGCGGGTCGAGGAGGCACTCCTCGGTGGCGAGCACGGTCCCCGCGCCGTTCACGTCGATGGCACCGCCCTCCAGCACGACGGCGCGCCCGAGGTGGCGCACGGGCAGGAGGGGGAGCTGGACGGCGGCGGCGGCCCGCTCCGGGATCCGGGCGTCGCGTCGGGAGTCGGGGTACTTGGCCCAGGCGTTGAACCGGAAGCCGGCCACCGCCCGCTCGCCGCGCGGTCCGGTGCGCACCACGATGGGGCCCGAGTCGCGGGTCCAGACGCGGTCGGTGGGGATGCGGAGGAAGTCCACGCGGGCGAGGTCGGCGCCGTGGCGCTCGAGGTGGCGTCGCGCCGAGGCCTGGTGGGCGGCGTCGTTCACCAGGATGCGGACCCGCTCGCCCGCGGCGAGCTTGCGGACGAGGTCGGCGTACACCCAGGGAATGGGCCCGAACCGTCCCGGCCAGTCGGAGCGGTTGTGGGGCCAGGCGATCCACGTGGCCTCGTGCGGTTCCCACTCGGCAGGGAGCCAGGGGCCGCCGGCGCGGCGGGCCGTGCCCACGGCGGGGCGAGCGCGTGCGGGAAGGCGGGCCATGGCGGCTCAGTCGAGGAAGCGCCGGTCGATGCCGGCGTAGGCGTCGACGCGCCGGTCGCGCAGGAAGGGCCAGTGGCGCCGCACCTCCTCGATGCGGCCGACGTCGACCACCCCGACGAGGATCTCCTCCCGGTCGACGGAGCCCTCGGCGATCACCTGGCCGAAGGGATCGCAGAGGAAGCTCGAGCCCCAGAACTCGAGCCCGGCCTGTCCGGCGACGCCCGGCTCGAGGCCGATGCGGTTCACGGCCGCCACGTAGACCCCGTTCGCGATGGCGTGGGAGCGCTGGATGGTGCGCCAGGCGTCCCTCTGGGCGGCGCCGAACTCGGCCTTCTCGGCCGGGTGCCACCCGATGGCGGTGGGGTAGAAGAGCACGGCGGCGCCCTGCAGCGCGGTGAGGCGGGCGCCCTCCGGGTACCACTGGTCCCAGCAGATGAGCGCGCCCACCCGCCCGGCGGAGAGGTCCACGGCCCGGAACCCCAGGTCACCCGGGGTGAAGTAGAACTTCTCGTAGAAGGCCGGGTCGTCGGGGATGTGCATCTTGCGGTAGGTGGCGGCGATCGACCCGTCCCGGTCGATGAGCAGCGCGCTGTTGTGGTACAGCCCGGGCGCGCGCCGCTCGAAGATGGGGACCACCACGGCGACGCCGGCGCGCCGCGCCACCTCCTGGAAGCGGCGGCTGCTCGGCCCGGGGACGTCCTCGGCGAGGTCGAAGAAGGCGTGGTCCTCGCGCTGGCAGAAGTACGGGGAGCGGTAGAGCTCCGGCAGGCACACGACCTCCGCGCCGCGCCGCGCCGCCTCCTCCACCCGCGCCGCCGCCTTCTCCTCGTTCTCCCGCGGATCGGTCGACATCGACATCTGCACGAGCCCGACCCGGAACGTTCCCTTCGCCATGGGGCGGGAGGATACGCAAAGCGGCGCCGGTTCGCACCCGGATCGACCGGGGGGCCGCGACGGGCGGTGGCACGGCTCAGGAGCCGCCGAGGGTCCCGGCGTCGTCCTCGTCCGGCGCCGGCCGCCGCCGGAGGCGGGACCGGAGGATCGCCGACGGCAGGAGCGCCTCCAGGCTGCCGACCGCGAGCGTCACCTCGCGGAGGAAGAAGGCGAGCGCGATCGTGAGGCAGGCCATGGCCGCCACGAAGAGCCCGGCCACCAGCACCGACAGGTTGGCCTGGAGCAGGAAGCCGAGGAAGGCCACCCCGATGACGAGCGAGACGAGGAGCGCGGCGCCGGTCGCGAAGGTGAGCGACCAGCGGACGATCTCCCCCCGGGACTGGAGCACGACGAGCTCCTCCACCACCTCGCCGTCGGGGTCCTGGCGCGACTCGAGCACCCGGGTGCGGTCCACGATGCGGGCGAGCCGGGACGTGAAGACGTTGAGGAGCGAGGCCACGGCGGTGAGGAGGAAGGCCGGGGCGAGGGCCAGCTGGATGACGCGGGTGATGTCCTGGACGTGGGATTCGGGCACGGGGCCTTCCTGTCAGCGCTCGAAGACCAGCGGAAGGGTGATGCGGGACGGGGCGGCCAGGCGCGGGAAGCGCCAGGAGAGCGGGGCGGCGCGGGCGGACGCGACGAGGCGGCGCCGCTCCCTCTCGGCCGCGGCCGGGACCCGGGTGGTGTCGGACAGCACCCGGACCTCCGAGACCTGGCCGGAGGCGCGCACCCGGATCCCGAGCGAGAGCAGCCCGGCCACGGGCAGGCGCGCGGCGGCGGGCAGGATCCCCTCCGAGAGCGCGTCGATGCGGGGCGGGAGCTCGGCCACGTCGAGGGGGCCCTCGACGAACGGCCGCGGCGAGACGAACCAGCCGTGGATCACCGCGCGTCCCTGGCGGGGGTCGAGCGTGCCGCGCACGGTGCGGACCGCGTGGGGGAGGCGCGGGTCGAAGGCCACCAGCCGGTCGAAGCGGGGAGGGACGACCCGCGTGAGCTCGGGGCGCTCGGCCTTCCGCGAGGAGCGGAACCCGCTCCACCAGTCGAGCACCTCGTCCCGGAGGATCTCGGTCTCGCCTCCCTCGAACCGGCGGCCGCTCCAGCGGGTGAGGGAGTAGACGAAGGCGAAGGGGCCGTGGGGCAGGTCGCCGTGCAGCTCCTGGCCGCAGCCGTCCACGTAGACGGACAGCCAGGGGGGCGAGACGTCGTGGCAGCCCAGCGTGCGGCGGCCCCACCAGGCGAGCCGGGAGTGGAAGCGCTGGTAGAGCCGGGAGGGGAAGAAGCGCCAGGCCGGCGTGCGCAGCACCGTGTACTGCCCGGGCACGTGCCAGAAGTCCCAGACGAAGCGGTCGAGGGAGGCCGTGCGCGGGTCGCCCAGGCGGGCGTCGAGGTGGGCGCGGAGCGCCCGCCCCTCCGGGGCGAATCGGTCGACGACGGCGATCGAGCGGACCATCGGCGCGAGCCTAGCACGCCGGTTGACTTCGCCCCCGGCTCCGCTATTCCCTCGTGGACCATGCGCAGCGACGTCATCAAGAAGGGGTACGACCGGGCCCCCCACCGCAGCCTGCTGCGGGCCACCGGCCTCGTGGACGCCGACTTCGACAAGCCCTTCATCGGGGTGTGCAACAGCCAGGTGGACATCATCCCCGGCCACGTGCACCTCGCCGGCTACGGCCAGATCGTGAAGGACGAGATCCGCAGGGCCGGCGGCGTGCCCTTCGAGTTCCACACCATCGGGGTGGACGACGGCATCGCCATGGGGCACGAGGGCATGCTCTACAGCCTGCCCTCCCGCGAGCTCATCGCCGACTCGGTCGAGACGATGATGAACGCCCACTCGCTCGACGCGCTCGTGTGCATCCCGAACTGCGACAAGATCGTGCCGGGAATGCTCATGGGGGCGCTGCGGGTCGACGTGCCCACCGTGTTCGTCTCCGGCGGGGCGATGAAGGCCGGGCACCTCGCCGACGGCACCCCCATCGACCTCGCCACCACCTTCGAGGCGGTGGGCAAGCACGCCCAGGGGAAGATCACGGACGCGGAGCTCTACGAGATCGAGTGCCGGGCCTGCCCGGGCGCGGGCTCCTGCTCCGGCATGTTCACCGCCAACTCGATGAACGTGCTGTGCGAGGCCATGGGCATCGCGCTCCCGGGCAACGGCACCGCGGTGGCGCTCTCCGCCGAGCGGGAGGCGCTGCTCCGCCGCGCCGCCCGCCGCGCCGTGGAGATCGCCGGGGACGAGCGCTTCCGCATGCGACGCATCGTGAACGAGGACGCGCTGTGGAACGCGCTGGTCGTCGACATGGCCATGGGCGGCAGCTCCAACACCGTGCTCCACATGCTCGCCATCGCCGCCGAGGCCGGCGTGCCGCTCGACCTCGCCACCATCGACCGGGTGGGGCGCCAGGTGGCCCACGTGGCCAAGATCGCCCCGTCCCTCTCCACCGTGCACATCGAGGACGTGGGGAACGCGGGCGGCGTCCCGGCCGTCCTCCACGAGATCGCCCGGCGCGGCGACGTGGTCCGGAAGAACGCGCTCACCGTCACCGGGGAGACCATCGCCGACCGGATCCGCGAGGCCGAGGTGAAGGACCGCGCGGTCATCCGCCCGGTCGACGATCCGTACTCGCCGGTGGGCGGCATCGCCGTCCTCCACGGCAACCTCGCAGCGGAGGGGGCGGTCGTGAAGACCGCCGGGATCGAGAAGCACCTCCGGCGCATGACCGGCCGTGCCCTCTGCTTCGACTCCCAGGACGCGGCCATCGCCGGGATCATGGGGGGCACGGTGCAGCCCGGCCACATCGTCGTGATCCGCTACGAGGGGCCGAAGGGCGGCCCGGGGATGCAGGAGATGCTCTCGCCCACGAGCCTCATCATGGGCATGGGGCTGGGCGACAAGGTCGGGCTCGTCACCGACGGCCGCTTCTCCGGCGCCACGCGCGGCGTCTGCGTGGGGCACGTCTCGCCGGAGGCCGCCGAGGGGGGCGTCATCGCGCTGGTGCGCGACGGCGACGAGATCACCGTCGACGTCGACCACCGCCGGCTGGAGGTGGCGGTCGACGACGCGGAGCTCGACCGGCGCCGCGCCGCCTGGCGTCCGCGGAAGAAGGCGGTGCGGTCGAAGTGGCTGCGCCGCTACGCCGCGATGGTCGAGAACGCGTCGAAGGGGGCGGTGCTGCGGGCGGAGTTCTGAGGCCGGGCGG
>DAOMFN010000126.1:0-5998 GCA_035429785.1 Anaeromyxobacteraceae bacterium | reverse complement strand
CCCTGGTCCGAGTCGACCTTGACGACGAGGCGGACGCTCTTCACGCCCTTCCCGTGGTCCACGCGGTGCTCGCCGAGCACGGTGCCGGTGACCGTGACGACCTTCGCCGGATCGAACCGGACCCTGGCCGGCTTCCGGGCCGCGGTCGAGTCCGGGGCGGCGGGGACGGGGGAGGCTGCGAGGAACGCGAGCAGCAACAGCAGGATCGGTGGACGCTTCATGGAGTGGACCTCGGCCCTGGGGGAGAGGGCATGTGATTGCAGATGCAACGAGGTGAATCTAGGCGGGACCGGCCGGCGGCGCAAGGCGCGCGCGGGACGCTAGGGCTCCGGGCGCCGGACGTCGAGCGATGCCGTGAGCCGGCGGATGAACTGCCTCGCCTGCCGGACCTCGTCCGGGGAGGCGCCGGCCAGGGCCTCGCGCACGGCCCCCTCGACGGTCCCGCGGTGCTGGCCGTTCATGACCTTGCCCCGAGGGGTCAGGACGAGCCGCTGCCTCCGGCCGTCCACCGGGTCCACCTCGCGACGGATCAGCCTTCGCCTCTCCAGGCCGGCGGCGAGACGGGTCACGGTCCCGGGGTTCAGGCTCAGCTTCCGCGCCGCCTCCCCGGGGCCGCACCCGGGGGACCGGCCGACGACGCGGAGGAGCAGCCTCTGGGGACCGGTGATCCCGAGGTCGCGGTGCATCCGCTTGGACCGCGCCTCGAGCGCATGGGCGAGCGCCCAGAGCCCCTGCATGACCTCGAGGACGTCGGGTGGCGCTTCGGGCCGCTTCATTCCTCTTCCTCCGTGACGTCCGCCTTCGCGTCGAGCAAGACCTGCAGGAGCCGATCCATCGCATCCTGCCCTTCCAGGCGGAATCTCGCACGACTCGGGCCGGTCCCGCCCACCCGGATGGTCGTGGCCGGGACGCCCAGGTCCACGGCGAAGGCGTCCTCGTCGGTGTCGTCGTCGCCGGCGAAGAGCACCCGCTCCGGCTCCAGGAGCCCGACGAGGTGGGCCAGCGCGGTTCCCTTGTTCGGGGCGGTGTCGAGCACCAGGTTCACCACGCACTTGCCGGGGACGATGCGGGCGGCCGGGAGATGGCGGGCCGACTCCAGGATCGCCGCGCGGGCCTCCCTCCGCCGGGACGCGTTCCGGTAGTGGACGGAGAGGGAGAAGCCCTTGTCCTCGATCCGGACTCCCTCCAGGGACCCCAGGTGGGCCAGGAGCGAATCCCGCCATCCGGAGACCGTCCGGCGGTGGGCGCTCGCGCCGGGGAAGGGCACCACGCCCTCGGCCCCGTGGTTCCCGATGAACCAGCGGACCGGGATGCCGTCGAAGCGGGCGCGGAGGTCGGCGACCCGGCGGCCGGAGATGATCGCGCAGGGGAAGCGCAGGGCGATCCGGGCGAGCAGCCTCCGCGTGCGGGGCCGCATCGCGGCGTCGTCCGAGTTGCGGACGATGGGGGCGAGGGTCCCGTCGAAGTCGAACGCGAGCAGCGCGTGCGAGGCCGCCACCTCGCGCAGCTCGGCGAGCCCGGGAGCGCCCAGCAGGTCGGTCACGGCGGGGGCGAGCCTCCTGCGCGCCGGGCGTCCGCCAGCCGGAGCGAGAGGCGGTCGTGCTCGCGCACCCGCGTCGCGTCGAGGAGCATCCGGCCGGCCCAGCGGTAGACGTTGAACTCCGACACCATGGCGCGGAGGGCGCGCATCCGGTGGGCCTGCTCCTCCTCGGGCATGGCGAGGGCGGCGGCCATGGCGTTGGCCGCCTCGTCCATGTCGTAGGGGTTCACCACCAGCGCCTCGGTCAGCTCCCGGCCCGCGCCGGTGAACCGGCTGAGGATGAGCACGCCGCGGAGGTCGTCCCGGGCGCTGACGAACTCCTTGGCGACGAGGTTCATGCCGTCGTGGAGGCTGGAGACGTAGCAGAGGTCCGCGGCGCGGTAGATCTCCATGATCGCGGCGGGCTCGGTGTGGTGGTGGTGCAGGACGATGGGGCCGGTGCCCCCGTCCCCGAACCGCTCGTTGATGCGGGCCGCCAGCCGCTCCACGTCCTCGCCGAGGCGGCGGTAGGTCTCGATCACGGTGCGGCTGGGCGCCGCGGACTGGAGGAAGAAGTACCGCCCCCGGTACTGGGGGAAGCGCTCCAGCAACCGCTCCACCGCGAGGAAGCGCTCCAGGATCCCCTTCGTGTAATCGAGCCGGTCCACGCCCACGCCGAGGAAGCAGTCGGGGGGGAGCCCCAGGCTCTCGCGGACCTTCCTCCGGCACTCCGCGACGGGAGGCGCCCCCGCCACCCAGTGGTTCGGCCACTCGATCGAGATGGGGTAGGGGCGGACGAGGGTCTCGTGGCCTCCCATCACGACGGCCTGCCGCTCCCGGTCGATGCGGGCCTCCATGTGCCGGTCGACGCTCTCCAGGAAGTTGTTGCAGTGCGCCTGGGTGTGGAACCCCAGGATGCTGGACCCGAGCAGGCCCTCCATGAGCTCGCGGGCCCACGGGCAGATCCCGAGCCGCTCCGCGTTCGGCCAGGGGATGTGCCAGAACGTGATGATCGTCGATCGCGGGAGGAGCGTCCGCAGCATGCGGGGGAGCAGGGCGAAGTGGTAGTCCTGCACGAGGACGATCGGGTCCGGGACCGTCACCTCCTCGACCACGGCGCGTGCGAACCGGAGGTTCACCCGCTGGTACTGCTCGAAGTCCCCGGTCCTGAACTCCGGCCGGGCGTGCGCGATGTGGCAGAGGGGCCAGAGACCCTCGTTCGCGAAGCCGTAGTAGTAGCCGCGCTCCTCGGCCTCGGTGAGCCAGAGGCGGCGCAGGCTGTACGCCTCCTCCCCGGGGGGGACGCGGACGCGGTCGCGGGCATCCACGGTGTCGCGGTCGGCCGTGCCGCTGCCGTGGGCGATCCACGTGCCCGAGCAGGCGCGCATGACCGGCTCCATCGCCGTGACCAGGCCGCTCGCGGGATAGAGCACGCGGACGGACTGGTCGGGCATCCGCTCGTGGATGTAGGGCTCGCGGTTCGCCACGACCACCACGCCCTCGCCGTGGAGGCGGGAGCGGAGGACGCCCCGGAGCCGCTCCGGCGTCCATCGCCCGCCGGCGACGCTCGACTCCTCGGAGGTCAACCGCTGCACCAGCTCCCGGACGTCGGAGAGGACCGGGAGGAACGCCCGCTGCGCAGGCGCCGACGGGCTCGGGCCCGACCGGAACGGGGCCGTCAGGTGGCGCCGGAGCTCGTTCGTCCAGGACACCCAGGAGAACCGCGACGCCAGGATGGTCGCGCCGGCGGCGAGCAGGCCGACCACGGCGAACACCAGGAAGGTGGCGGTCCGGGTCTCCGAGGCGCGCCGGTCGACGTAGCTCATGTCGTGGACCAGGGCCAGCCGGCCGACGGTCGCGCCGCCGTTGTCGAGGATGGGCAGGACGCTGAGGTGGACGGTGCCGCCCACCAGGTGGAACACGCCGGAGTCGCCCTGCGCGCCGCTCTCCACCAGCGCGGAGTCGCACCGCAGGTCCCGGGGGAAGCCCTTCGTGGCGGCGACCGTCCGCTGCCCGGCATCGCAGATGGCGGCCCCCAGGAGCCGCTCGTCCTGCACCAGCTCCTCGAGGACCGCCAGGGCGCGCGCCCGCTCGTTCCGGGCCACGCGCTCGGCCAGGCCCTCCCGCGCCCCGGCCAGGATCACCTGCGATCGCATGGTGAGATCCCGCGCCGCCCAGCGGTGCGCCTGCTGGCTCATGAACGCCGACGCCCCCAGCGCCACCAGGGCGAGGAGGACGAGGAGCGGGAGGACGAAGCGGAGTCCGGAGCGCATGAGTTGCACCTGCAAGCCTAACCATGGCAGATTCGACCTGCTCGGCCAAGGGTGGACCACCGGATGCGCCTCGAAGAGATCGGCCTCGTCGGCAATGGCCAGTTCGCCGCCCACGTCGCCAGCGACGGGGCGGTGGTCTGGTGCTGCCTGCCCCGCTTCGACGCGGAGCCGGTGTTCGGCAGGCTCCTCGACCCCGGGGGAGGGCACTTCTCCATCCGGCCCGCCAGCGGGGTGCGGGGAGCGCAGGAGTACCTGGAGAACACCAACGTCCTGGAGACGATCTTCGAGGACCAGGACGGCGCCTTCCGGGTGATCGACTTCGCGCCCCGCTTCGACCAGAACGGGCGGTCGTTCCGCCCCACCCAGATCCACCGCATCGTCGAGCCCATCTCCGGGCTGCCGCGCATCCGGGTGGAGTGCGAGCCGCGGCTGGGCTGGTCCAGGGCCGAGCCGGTGCGCATCCAGGGCTCGCACCACGTTCGCTTCGAGGGGTTCGGCTCGCAGCTCCGGCTCACGACCGACGTCCCGCTCTCCTACCTGCAGGGCCAGCCCTTCGCGCTCACCGGGCGCCGCCACTTCGTCCTGACCTGGGGCGCGCCGGTCGAGGAGGCCCTGGCGCCCCTCGTCGAGAGGTTCCGCGGCGAGACGGTGGCCTACTGGCGGCGCTGGGTGAAGGGGTGCAACGTGCCGCCGGTCTGGCAGGACGCCGTGATCCGCTCGGCGCTCGCCCTTCGCCTGCACGTCTTCGAGGACACCGGGGCCATCGTCGCGGCGACGACGACCTCGATCCCGGAGGCGCCGGCGAGCGGCAGGACCTGGGACTACCGCTACTGCTGGCTCCGCGACGCGTACTACGTCCTCACGGCGTTCCGGCTCCTCGGCCAGTTCGAGGAGCGGGAGCGGTTCACCCAGTGGCTGCTCGACGTCGCGAGCGGCCGGCCCGACCTCCACCTCGCGCCGCTCTACCGCGTCGACGGGCGGGAGGACCTGGAGGAGCGGATCGTCCCCGGGTGGGCGGGGTACGCCGGGAACGGTCCGGTCCGGATCGGGAACGGGGCCGCCCTCCACCACCAGTACGACATCTACGGCGAGACCGCCCTCGCGCTCGCCCCGGTCTTCGCCGACGACAGGTTCCGGGACGAGCAGACCCCGCAGACGCTCGACCTGCTCGTCCGCCTGACCCGCAAGGCGATCGCCGTGGCCGGGTTGCCGGACGCAGGCATCTGGGAGTACCGGAAGACGTGGGAGCCGCAGACGTTTTCCATGCTGATGTCCTGGGCCGGCGCCGACCGGTCGGCCCGCGTCCTCGCGACCCGGGATCCGGCCACGGCGAGGGAGTTCCGGGAGGCCGCCGACCGGATCCGGCAGTCCATCCTCGACGGCTGCTGGAACGAGGCGCTGGGAACGTTCACCGCGACCCCCCGGGGCCAGAGCCTGGATGCGTCGCTGCTGCAGATGGCGCCCCTGCGGTTCCTGCCCCCGTCGGACCCGCGCCTCGGCCGTACGGTCGACGCGATCGTCTCGGGGCTCGGCCGGTCGGGCTGGATCGACCGCTACCGGGTGGACGACGGGCTGGGAACGCCCCAGGTCGCGTTCGTCCTCTGCACCTTCTGGCTCGTCGAGGCGCTCGCCGGACTCGGGCGGGGCCCGGCGGCCCGGAGCACGCTCGAACAGGCGCTCCGCGCCCGGTCGCCCCTCGGCCTGCTCTCCGAGGACTACGACCCGGGCGGTGCCCTCTGGGGGAACTTCCCGCAGGCCTACTCGCACGTGGGGCTCATCCACGCCGCGTTCGAGGCGTCGCCCGCCTGGAAGGACGTCCTCTGAACCCCGGGTGGCTCGACCGCCTCCGCGCCCACCGCAACACCCGCCGGCTGGGGGTGCTCATCCGCTCCGGAGCCGGGCCGCTCGAGCTCGGGATGTTCAGCCGGACCCTCCTCCTCGCCGCGGGCGTCGGGATCGCGGCGGGCCTCGTGGGGGCGGCGTTCGTGGCCAGCGTGGACCTGGGCACGCACCTCGTCCTGGAGCGGCTCGCCGGGGCGGACCTGCTCCGGGCCTCGGGCGAGACGGCGCGGGAGGCGCTCCGCACCGGGCGCGTTCCCTGGTTCCTGCTCGTCGTGCCCGCGGCGGGGGCGCTCATCGGCGGGCTCCTGGCCCGGTGGGCGCCGGAGGCGGCCGGCGGCGGCGGGGACCAGACGATCGCCACCTA
>DAOMFN010000125.1:0-6070 GCA_035429785.1 Anaeromyxobacteraceae bacterium | reverse complement strand
TCCCGGCGGGGAGCCGTCCCGGGACCGCTCCCGGCCGCTGCGCGTCCTGCTCATGGACGACGACCCGCTCGTGCTCCGCGTGGGGGTGAAGCAGCTCCGCCGGCTAAGCGCGGAGGTGGACCCGGCGGCCGACGGGGCCGAGGCGGTGCGGCTCCACCGGGAGCGGTTCGGGACGCCCGACCGCTACGACGTCCTGGTCCTCGACCTCACGGTCACCGGCGGCATGGGCGGCGCCGAGGCCCTGGAGCGGATCCGCGCCCTCGAGCCGGGCGTGGTGGCGGTGGCCTGCAGCGGATACTCCGGAGAGGGGATCATGGCCGACCCCCGGCGCCACGGGTTCGCCGCCGCGCTCCCCAAGCCGTACCTGGCCGCCGAGCTGGAGCGGGTGCTCCGCGAGGTGGCACCGGCCGGGGCCCCGCCGCCCGCCTCCTGAATCAGGCGAGGACCGCGACGAGGTCGTCCTTGTCGACCGTGTCCCCCTCCTTCACCCGGACCTCGGCGAGCACCGCGTCGGCCCGGAGCTTCACGTTGGTCTCCATCTTCATCGCCTCGGTGACGAGCAGCACCTCGCCGGCCTTCACCGCGTCGCCGGGCTTCACGTTCACCTTGAGCACCTTGCCCGGCATGGGGGCGCCGACGTGCCGGGGGTTCCCCTTGTCGGCCTTGGGGCGCGCGGCCGTGGAGGAGAGCGCCGACTGGTCGCGCACCGTCACCGCCCGGGCCTCGCCGTTCAGCTCGAAGTAGACGTTGCGGGTGCCGTCCGGGTGCAGCCCGCCCACCGCGACGAGCTTCACGATGAGCGTCTTGCCCGGCTCGATCTCGATGGAGGTCTCCTGGCCCGGCTCGAGCCCGTAGAGGAAGGCCGGGGTGGGGATGACGGACGTGTCGGAGAAGTCCTCGAGGTGGCGCCGGAACTCCGGGTAGACGTTGGGGTAGAGGAGCCAGGAGACGAGCCCCCGGTCGTCGACCCGCCCGCCCACGCGCTCCTCGGCCCGGCGCCGCTCCGCCTCCAGGTCGGCCGGCTCGAGCAGCTCGCCGGGGCGGCAGGTGATGGGCTGCTGCCCCTTCAGGACGACCTCCTGCAGCCTCCGCGGGAAGCCGCCATGGGGCTGGCCGAGCATCCCCTTCAGGAGCCCGACGACCGACTCGGGGAAGGCGAGCTCCTCGCCCCGCGCGAGCACGTCCTCCGGCTGCAGGTCGTTCTTCACCATGAACATCGCCATGTCCCCCACCACCTTGGAGGTGGGGGTGACCTTGATGATGTCGCCGAGGAGGAGGTTCACCTTCCGGTACATCTCCTTGCACTCCTCCCACCGGTCGAGGAGGCCCAGGCCCGCCACCTGGGGGCGGAAGTTGGAGTACTGGCCGCCCGGGATCTCGTGCCAGTAGACCTCGGCGGTGCCGCTGCGGAGACCGGACTCGAAGGGGGCGTACCACTCCCGCACCGCCTCCCAGTAGGCGGCGAGCCGCTGCAGCCCCGGACCGTCGAGGCCGGGGTCGCGCGGGGTGCCGGCGAGCGCCGCCGCGAGCGAGTTCAGGTTGGGCTGGGCGGTGAGGCCGGACAGCGAGGAGAGCGCCGCGTCCACGACGTCCACCCCGGCGGCCGCGGCCTCCAGCACCGTCGCCGACGCCACCCCGGAGGTGTCGTGGGTGTGGAGGTGGACGGGGATGCCCACCTCCTGCTTCAGCGCGGTCACGAGCTTGCGGGCGGCCATGGGCTTGAGCAGCCCGGCCATGTCCTTCACCGCGAGGAAATGAGCCCCCATGCGCTCCAGCTCGCGGGCCAGCGACACGTAGTAGCCGAGCGGGTACTTGTCCCGCCGGGGGTCGGTGATGTCGCCGGTGTAGCACATGGCGGCCTCGCAGACCTTGCCGCTCCGGCGCACCGCCTCCATGGCGACCGTCATCCCCTTCGTCCAGTTCAGCGCGTCGAAGACCCGGAAGACGTCCACGCCCCCGGCCGCCGCCTCCTCGACGAAGCGCTCCACGACGTTGTCGGGGTAGTTCGTGTAGCCCACCGCGTTCGAGCCGCGGAGCAGCATCTGGAAGAGGACGTTGGGGATGGCCTCCCGCAGGCGGGCCAGCCGCGTCCAGGGGTCCTCCTTCAGGAACCGCATCGCCACGTCGAAGGTGGCCCCGCCCCACAGCTCCAGGCTGAAGAGCCCGGCGCCGAGCCGCGCCGTGGCGGGCGCGATGCGCACGAGGTCGTGGCTGCGCACCCGGGTGGCGAGGAGCGACTGGTGCGCGTCGCGCATCGTCGTGTCGGTGAAGAGGAGCCGCTCCTGCGCCTTCACCCAGGCGGCCAGCCCCTCCGGCCCGCGCTCGCGGAGCACGTCGCGCGACCCGGGCGGGGGCGGCACGGAGCGCTCCACACGGGGCACCGGGGCCTCGCGGAGCTCGCTGGGCTTGAGCGGCCGCTGCACGCCGGGCGAGCCGTTCACCACGACCTCGCCGATCCAGGAGAGGAGCTTCGTGCCTCGGTCGCGCTTGGGGGCCACCGCGAGGAGCTCGGGGTGCCGATCGATGAAGGAGGTGTCGGCGCGCCCGCCGAGGAAGACCGGGTGGGTCACCACCTTCTCGAGGAAGGGGATGTTCGTCTTCACGCCGCGGATGCGGAACTCCTGGAGCGAGCGGTGCATGATGCGCGCCGACTCCTCGAAGGAGAGCCCCCAGGTGCAGAGCTTCACGAGCAGCGAGTCGTAGTGCGGGGTGATCTGGGCCCCGGTGAAGCCGTTGCCGGAGTCGAGGCGGACGCCCGCGCCGCCGGCGGTGCGGTAGGCCTTCAGCGTGCCGAAGTCGGGCGCGAAGCCGTTCTGCGGGTCCTCGGTGGTGATGCGGCACTGGATGGCGAAGCCGCGCATCTCGACGGCATCCTGGGAGGCGAGGCCGATCTCCGGATCGGAGAGCCGGTGCCCCTGCGCCACCCGGATCTGGGCCGTGACCAGGTTGCGGCCGGTGATCATCTCGGTGACCGTGTGCTCCACCTGGATGCGCGGGTTCACCTCGATGAAGAAGTGGCGCCCCTCGCCGTCGAGCAGGAACTCCACCGTGCCGGCGTTGCGGTAGCCGACGAGCCGCGCGATGCGGAGCGCGTCCTCGCAGAGGGCGGTCCGCTGGGCGGCCGAGAGCGCGAGCGACGGGGCGAACTCGACGACCTTCTGGTGGCGCCGCTGCACCGAGCAGTCGCGCTCGAAGAAGTGGACCAGCCCGCCGTGGGCGTCGCCGAGCACCTGGACCTCGAGGTGCTTGGGGTTCTCGACGTAGCGCTCCAGGAACACCGCCGGGTTCCCGAAGGAGGCCTGGGCCTCGCTGCGGGCCGAGGTGAGCCCCTCGAGCAGCTCCCGCTGGTTGCGGGCCACCCGCATTCCGCGCCCGCCCCCGCCGGCGGCGGCCTTCACGATGATGGGGTAGCCGTGCTGGCGGGCGAAGCGCAGCGCCTCCTCGTCCGCCTGGATGGGCTCGGGCGTGCCCGGGACCACCGGCACCCCGGCGGCGACCGCGGCGCGGCGCCCCGCCACCTTGTCGCCGAGCGCCCGCATCATCGCGCCGGTCGGGCCGATGAAGGCGATGCCGGCCCGCTCGCAGGCGTCGGCGAAGTCGGCGTTCTCGGCCAGGAACCCGTACCCGGGGTGGATGGCGTCCACGCCCACCGCCCGCGCCAGGTCGACGAGCTCCTCGATCCCCAGGTAGGCGTCGATGGGCTTCTTGCCCTTGCCCACGAGGTAGGCCTCGTCGGCCTTGTAGCGGTGGAGCGAGAGCCGGTCCTCCTCCGAGTAGACCGCCACGGTGGGGATGCCGAGCTCGGTGCAGGCGCGGAAGACGCGGATGGCGATCTCGCCGCGGTTGGCGGCCATGACCTTGCGGAACGGGCGGGCGGACATCGGGACCTCCTGCGGCGGGGAGGACGGCGAAGGACTGCAATGCCACGCCGCGGGGCCGTCCGGGAAGGGGCGCGGGCCTCCGGACGTGTAAAGATGTCGTCGCGGGACCGGCCGTCCCTGTCAGGAGTTTGCCGGGCGCCCGCCGGAGGCCGCCATGGGAACGCTCCACTGCTCCGCCTTCCTCGCCATGAGCCTCGACGGGTTCATCGCCCGCGAGGACGGCCGGGTGGACTGGCTCTCCCCCTGGGAGGGGCTCCCGGAGGACCACGGGTACCGGGCGTTCTGGGAGTCCATCGACGCCATCGTCGTCGGCCGGACCACCTACGAGATGGTCCTGGGGTTCGAGCGCTGGCCCTACGCCGGGAAGCGCTGCGTCGTGCTCACCCGCAGGCCCGGACCGTCGCGCCACGGGGAGGAGTTCCTCTCCGGCAGCCCGGAGGAGATCTCCGACCAGCTGGCCCGGACCGGCGCCCGCCGCGCCTACGTGGACGGCGGCGCCGTGGTGAGCGCGTTCCTCGCCGCCGGACGGCTCGACGACCTCACCGTCACGCTCGTCCCGCTCGTCCTGGGGAGCGGGATCCGGCTCTTCCAGGGCGACCTCGGCGAGCGGGCGCTCCGCCTCGAGTCGAGCCAGGCCTTCCCGAGCGGGCTCGTGCAGCTCCGCTACCGGCTGGACCGGGGGGCGCCAACGGGCTGACCGGACGCGGTAGAGTCCGGCCATGCCGCGCACGCTCATCGAGCCCTTCCGGATCAAGTCGGTCGAGCCCATCCGCATGACCACCCGTGCCGAGCGGGAGCGGCTCCTCGAGGCGGCGCACCTGAACCCGTTCCAGCTCCGGGCCGAGGACGTGCTGCTCGACTGGCTCACCGACTCGGGCACGGGCGCGATGAGCACCCGGCAGTGGTCGGCCATCATGCTCGGCGACGAGAGCTACGCCGGCGCCCGCAGCTACTACCGGCTCGAGGAGGTCGTGCGAGCGCTCACCGGCTACGCCCACTTCGTCCCCACCCACCAGGGGCGGGCCGCCGAGCGCATCCTCTTCGGCACGGTGTGCAAGCCCGGCCACGTCGTGCCGAGCAACTGCCACTTCGACACCACCCGGGCGCTGCTCGAGTGGAACGGGGCCGAGGCGCGGGACCTCGTCATCCGCGAGGGGCTCGAGCCGGCGACCCTCCACCCGTTCAAGGGGAACGTGGACCTCGACCGGGTCGAGGACCTGCTCCGCCGCGAGGGGGACCGGGTCCCCTTCGGGATGATCACGGTGACGAACAACACCGGCGGCGGCCAGCCGGTGTCGATGGAGAACCTCTCCGCCTACGCCGGGCTCCTGCACCGGCACGGCAAGCCGCTCGTCGTCGACGCCTGCCGCTTCGCCGAGAACGCGATGTTCGTGAAGATGCGCGAGCCGGGCTGGGCCGACGTGCCGGTGCGGGAGATCGCCCGCCGGATGTTCGACCTCGCCGACGGCTGCACGATGAGCGCCAAGAAGGACGGGATGGTGAACATCGGCGGCTTCCTGGCGCTCCGCTCCGACGCGTGGCTGGAGGGGGTGCGCAACCTCCTCATCCTCACCGAGGGGTTCCCGACCTACGGCGGGCTCGCCGGGCGCGACCTGGAGGCGATGGCGGTGGGGCTCGAGGAGGTGCTCGACGAGCAGTACCTCCGCTACCGGCTGCGGACGGCCGAGTACCTGGGCGAGAAGCTCGACGCGGCCGGGGTGGGGTTCGTGCGCCCCACCGGCGGGCACGCGGTCTACATCGACGCGCGGACCGTGCTGCCCGACATGCCGGTGGAGCGCTACCCGGCCTGGGCCCTCGGGAACGCGCTCTACCTCGAGGGCGGCATCCGCGGGGTCGAGGTGGGCTCGGTCATGTTCGGCAAGCGCCGGGACGACGGCGAGGAGTCCTTCCACGCCATGGAGCTCGTGCGCCTCGCCTTCCCGCGCCGGATGTACACGCAGAGTCACTTCGACTACGCGGCCGAGGTGATCGCCGAGGTGAAGGCCCGGGCCCGGGAGGTCCGCGGCGTCCGCATCGTGAAGCAGTCGCGCTACCTCCGCCACTTCACCTGCGAGTGCGCATGGGCCTGACCATCGCCGCCGGCGTGGCCTTCCGGGAGCACGCGCCCGGGGGCGCGGACGGCCCGCCGCTCGTCCTCCTCCACGGCGCGGGCGGCAGCCACCGGAGCT
>DAOMFN010000124.1:0-6104 GCA_035429785.1 Anaeromyxobacteraceae bacterium | reverse complement strand
GGCACCGACGTCGCGGGCTTCGCCCGGGCCGTGGCCGGGCAGCTCGGCGTCCGCCCCGGCGCCCCCGCCCGCCCACCCGAGCACGCCCGGGCCGCGAAGGGCGTGGCCGCCGACCTCGCCGCGAACAAGGGGCGCTCCATCGTGCTCGCCGGCCCGCGCCAGCCGCCGGCCGTTCACGCGCTCGCCCACGCGATGAACGCCGCGCTCGGGAACGTCGGCGCCACCGTCCGCTACCTGAAGCCGGTGCTGGGCGACGCCGCGCCGTCCTCCCAGGCCATCGCCGCCCTCGCCCGGGAGATCGCGGCCGGGCAGGTGGAGGCGCTCGTCGTCACCGCCTGGAACCCCGTGCACGCTGCGCCGGCCGGCATCGACCTCGGCGCGCTCATCGCCCGGGTCCCCGACACCCTCTACCTCTCCCTGCGCGAGGACGAGACCTCCCGCAGCGCGAGCTGGCGGATCGCCCAGAGCCACCCCTTCGAGAGCTGGGGGGACGCCCGGTCCCGCGACGGCATCGCCTCGCTCGTCCAGCCGCTCATCTCGCCCCTCTACGAGAGCACGACCGCCATCGACCTCCTCGCCGCCTTCGTCGACGCCGGCGATCGCGGCGCTCTCTCGCACGTGAAGGCCCACTGGTCGGCCCGCAGCGGGGTCGATCCGGTCGCCTTCGAGGCCCAGTGGGACCGCTGGCTCCGCCAGGGGATCGTGCCCGGCACCGCGTCGGCCCCGGAGGACGCACCGGTCGACGTGGCCGCGGTGGCGTCCGCCCTGGGGCGGCTGCCGGGAGGGAAGGGGGAGGGCGTGGAGCTCTGCCTGGCCCCGTCCTACGGCCTCTTCGACGGCCGCTTCGGCACGAACGCCTGGCTGCAGGAGCTGCCCGATCCCATCACGAAGGTGACGTGGGACAACGCCGCCTACCTCTCCGAGGCCACCGCGAGGCGGCTCGGCCTCGAGGACGGGCGGGTGGCCACCCTCGCGGTCGGGTCCCGCAGCGTGCAGGTCCCGGTGAAGATCATGCCCGGCCACGCCGACGACGCCGTCACCCTGGCCCTCGGCTACGGCCGCACGGACGGCTCCGCGGTCTCGAAGGGCGTGGGCGTGGACGCCTACCGGCTCCGCGACGCCGGCGCCTGGTTCGTCCCCGGCGCCACGCTCGCCGCCGGGAAGGGACGGCACGCCTTCGCGGTCGCCCAGGGGCACTTCGGCATGGAGGGGCGCCCGCTCGCGCTCGACTTCACGGCGAAGGAATGGAAGCACGGCGAGGGCGGCGGGGAGCTCGAGCACCTCCGCGGGATGCCCGCCACCGCCCAGGTGCCGGTCGACTACTCCAGGCAGGAGCACTCCTGGGGCATGGCGGTCGACCTGTCGCGCTGCACCGGGTGCAACGCCTGCGTCATCGCCTGCCAGGAGGAGAACAACGTCGCCACCGTCGGCAAGGAGCAGGTGGCGAAGGGGCGGATCATGCACTGGATCCGCACCGACCGTTACTTCTCCGGCCCGGCCTCGAGCCCCGAGACCATCACCCAGCCGGTGATGTGCCAGCACTGCGAGACCGCTCCCTGCGAGTACGTGTGCCCGGTGAACGCCACCGTCCACTCCGACGAGGGGCTGAACGAGATGGTCTACAACCGGTGCGTCGGCACCCGGTACTGCTCGAACAACTGCCCCTACAAGGTGCGCCGCTTCAACTTCCTGAACTGGCGCCCGGACGTGCCCGACGTCCAGACGATGCTCTTCAACCCGGACGTCACGGTCCGCTCCCGCGGCGTCATGGAGAAGTGCACCTACTGCGTGCAGCGCATCGAGGGGGCGCGCATCGACGCGCGCGTCTCCGGGGGGAAGATCGGCTCCCTGCAGAGCGCCTGCCAGCAGGCCTGCCCGGCCGAGGCCATCGTCTTCGGCAACCTGAACGACCCCACCTCGAAGGTGAAGAAGCTCCACGAGGACGCGCGCCGCTACGACCTGCTCCACGAGCTCGGCACCCGGCCCCGCACCGCCTACCTGGTGCGCATCCGCAACCCCAACCCGGACCTCGCATGACCCCTCCAGCGACGGCCGCCGCAGAGCGCGATCCGCTGGCCCCGACGCCGCTCATCGCGGGCCATCCGACCGACGCCCAGCTCAACACCGAGCTGCTCTCCCCGATCCTCGGGCCGATGGACCGGTGGAAGATCCTCGTCGGCCTGGCGGCCGCGGGGACCAGCCTCCTCCTCGTGGGCCTCACGGTCACGATCACCCGCGGCATCGGGATGTGGGGCAACAACCAGCCGGTGGGCTGGGGCTTCGGCATCATCAACTTCGTCTGGTGGATCGGCATCGGCCACGCGGGCACGCTGATCTCCGCGATCCTGCTGCTCTTCCAGCAGAAGTGGCGCACCTCCATCAACCGGTTCGCCGAGGCCATGACCATCTTCGCGGTCCTGCAGGCCGGCCTCTTCCCGCTCGTCCACACCGGCCGGCCCTGGTTCGCCGTCTACTGGCTCTTCCCGTACCCGAACACGATGGGCATCTGGCCCAACTTCAAGAGCCCGCTCATCTGGGACGTGTTCGCGGTCTCCACCTACCTCACGATCTCGGCGCTGTTCTGGTACCTCGGCCTCATCCCCGACCTCGCCACGCTGCGCGACACGGCCAAGAAGAAGGTCCAGCGCATCGCCTACGGGGTCTTCGCCCTCGGCTGGAAGGGGTCGTCGCGCCACTGGCAGCACTACCGGATCGGGTACCTGCTCCTGGCGGGGCTCTCCACGCCGCTCGTGCTCTCGGTGCACTCCATCGTGAGCTTCGACTTCGCCGTGTCGCAGCTGCCGGGCTGGCACACGACCATCTTCCCGCCCTACTTCGTGGCCGGCGCGGTCTTCGGCGGCTTCGCGATGGTGCTCACGCTCATCATCCCGAGCCGCGCCGCCTTCCGCTTCCAGAACGTCATCACCGACCGCCACCTCGAGAACATGGCGAAGGTGATGCTCGTGACCTCCATGATCGTGGCCTACGGCTACCTCATGGAGAACTTCATGGCCTGGTACAGCGGCAACCCGTACGAGGCCTTCCTGTTCTTCGACACGCGGGTCAGGGGTCCCTACGCCCCCATCTACTGGATGATGATCGCCTTCAACGTGCTCGTCCCCCAGACCTTCTGGTGGAAGAAGGCGCGGACGAACGTGACCTGGCTCTGGATCGTCTCCATCCTCGTGGGCATCGGGATGTGGGCGGAGCGCTTCGTCATCATCGTCATCTCGCTCCACCGCGACTTCCTGCCCTCCTCCTGGGGCATCTTCATCCCCACCTGGGTGGACTGGTCGATCTTCCTCGGGACCATCTCCTTCTTCTCGCTCCTCTTCCTCCTCTTCCTGCGCTTCGTCCCGGCGGTGGCCATCGCCGAGGTGAAGGAGCTGAACCACGAGATGCAGCACGAGAAGGCGCATGCCGGGGGGCATCCATGAGCGCGCAGCGCGTCCTGCTCGGGAAGTACCCGTCGGTCGAGGCGCTGTACGGGGCTGCCCGGGGCCTCCAGGCCGTCGGCCACTCCGAGATCGACTTCCACTCGCCGTATCCCCTGCCCGGGTCGGACGAGGTGCTCCGGCTCCGGAGGTCCCCCGTCCCGTTCATCGCCGGCGCCGCCGCCGCCGTGGGCGTCGTGTCGGCGGTGCTCATGCAGTGGTGGATGAACGACGTCGACTACCCGATCAACGTCGGCAACCGGAGCGTGGTCCCCACGCCCACCTGGGTGCCGGTCATGTTCGAGCTCGGCGTGCTCTTCGCCGGCGTCTCCATCTTCCTCGGCCTCATGGCCCTCTTCCGCTTCCCGAAGCCGTACGACCCGCTCTTCGAGGTGGAGGACTTCCGCTCCGCCACCATCGACGCCCTGTGGCTCTCGGTGAAGGTGGACGCCGCCCAGGCGGCGGCGGTGGGCGAGGAGCTGCGCCGCCTCGGCGCGGCCCAGGTCGAGCTCGTCCCGGAGGAGGCATGAGGACGATCCCCATCCTGGCGCTCGCGCTCCTCGTGGCCGGCTGCGAGTGGGTGAACCCCATGATGCAGCAGCCCAAGGTGAAGCCGTACCGCGAGAGCGTCTTCTTCCCCGACCAGGTCGCCATGCGCCACCCGCCCGCGGGGACCCGCCCCGCCGGCGCGCCGGTGGAGCCGGCCGTCGTCTCCGGCCGCAACCCGGACGGCACGCCGGTGGCCCGCATCCCGGTGCCGGTCACGCCCGAGCTCCTCGAGGTCGGGCGCAGGCGGTTCGACGTGTTCTGCGCCGTCTGCCACGGCGTCCTCGGCGACGGGCAGGGGCCGGTGGCCCGCAACATGTCGATCCGGCCGCCGCCCTCGCTGCTCGGGAGCACCCAGCGCCCGGACGGCTTCTTCTACGGCGCCATCACCGAGGGCTACGGCTACATGCCCTCCTACCGGCCCTGGCTCGACGACGGCGAGCGCTGGGCCGTGGTGGCCTACGTGCGGGCGCTCCAGCTCTCGCAGGCCACCCGCATCGAGCAGGCCCCGCCCGACGTCCGCGCCCGGCTCGAGAAGGAGACCCGATGAACGCAGCGCCCTTCACCGGGGGTCGCACCCTGATGACCCGCGCCGCGGTCGTGGGGGTGGTGGGGCTCGCCGCCACCGCCGCCGGCGCCGCGATGGACCCGCGCCGCGCGCTCTACGCCTACCTGGCGGCCTTCGTCTACTGGTCGGGCATCGCCGCCGCCGCCATGGTCTTCCTCATGGCCAACGAGGCGGCCAACGCGAAGTGGTACATCGTCGTCCGCCGCCTGCTCGAGGCGCTGCCCACCGCCTTCACGGTGCTCGCGGTCCTCTTCCTCCCCATCGCGCTCTTCGCCGGGCGCATCTTCCCCTGGGTCGACCCGACCGCGGCCACCCACGCGGCGCTGCAGCCCTGGGCGCACGGGGAGGGGAAGCTCGCCATCCACCTCTGGGAGCACCGCCACCCCTGGATGAACCTGCCCTTCTTCCTGGTGCGGGCGGCCGTCTACTTCCTCGTGTGGCTGGGCGTGGCCGCGGCGATGCGCCGCTGGTCGCTGGCCCAGGACGCCTCGGGCGCCCCGGAGCTCAAGCTGAAGATGCGCCGGCTGGGCGCGGGCGGCCTCCCCTTCGTGGCGCTCGCCATCACCTTCGCCGCCTTCGACTGGCAGATGTCGCTCTCGGCGTTCCTCTTCTCCACCATCTTCGGCGTCTACTGGTTCGCCGGCAGCCTGGTGGCCGCCATCGGGATGCTCATCCTGGCCGCCGCGGCCGCCTCGAGGGAGGAGCCGCTCAAGAGCGCCATCAACCCGAACCACATCCACTCGCTCGGGAAGTACCTCTTCGCCTTCACCGCCTTCTGGGCCTACATCGCCTTCTCCCAGTACCTGCTCATCTGGATCGCGAACCTGCCCGAGGAGGTGCCCTGGTACCTCGTGCGCACCGACTCCGGGTGGAGGGGCGTGGGGATCTTCCTGGCGCTCTTCCAGTTCGTCCTGCCCTTCGTCATCCTCATCCCGCGCGAGCGGAAGCGCCGATGGGGGCCGCTGGTCTTCATGTCGGTCTGGATCCTGGTCGTGCACTACGTCGACGTCTACTGGGTGGTCATGCCGGGCATCTCCCCCGCCGGCCCGAGCCCCAGCTGGATGGACCTCGCCGCCCTGGCCGGCATCGGCGGCATCGCCGTGGCCTGGGTGGTCTCCCGGCTGCGCGGCCACGCCATCCTGCCGGCCCGCGATCCGTACCTCTCCGAGTCCCTCCACTACGAGCCCCAGCAATGAGCGAACACAGCCATCCCGCGGCCGTCCGGGCCGAGCCCGATCGCATCGGCACCCCGCGCATCCTCGCGGTGGGGGCCGCCTCGCTCCTCTTCTTCGCCGTGGCGAGCTGGGCGACCATCCGGCTCGGCTACGACCGCACCCGCGCCGAGATGCTCCCGGACGGGCCGGCCGCCGCGCCGGCCGAGATCGGCCAGAACAAGATCGGGATCGTGGAGCAGCGCCTCTTCTCGCTGGCGGTCGAGCCGGCCGGGTGGCGCGCCCGCCAGGTCGAGCGGCTCCGGACCTGGGGCTGGGTGGACCGCAAGGCGGGCACCGTGCAGGCCCCCATCGACGACGCCATGGCCCGCGTGGCCCGGGGGG
>DAOMFN010000123.1:1299-6110 GCA_035429785.1 Anaeromyxobacteraceae bacterium | reverse complement strand
CTCTCCGCGTTCTTCCGGGAGGAGGGGACGGGGCTCCTCTGGGTGCTCGCGGTCTTCGTCGTCGTGGTGGGCGCGGTGGCGTGGACGAGCCGCCGGTTCGCCGCCCGCGCCGCCGAGGATCCGGAGCTGTCGGCGCCGGCCGTGGTGCTGGCCCACCCGGTCTCGGCCGGGATGCTGGTGGCCCTCTCCCTCACCTCCTGGCTGCTCCCCCGGGCGCCTGCGGCCTTCGGCGAGCTCGTCCTGCTCGTCATGCTGGCCCCGTTCCTCGTCCTCGTCCGCGCCCTGCTCCCGGAGGAGCTGCGGAGGCCGCTCTACGGCTTCACCGCCCTCTTCGCGGTGGCCCGCGTGGGTGCGCTCGTCCCGGAGTACTCGCTCCCGGGTCGGCTCGTCATGCTCGTGGTGGCGGTGGTGGGGCTGCTCGGGGCGGCCGTCCTCCTCCGCAAGGACGCCCGCTGGCCCGCGGCGGTGAAGCGCCCCTCGCGGCGGGCCCGCGTCCGCCTCGCGGTCTGGGTCCTCACCGGGCTCACCGGCGCCGGGCTCGTGGCCAACGTGGTCGGGAACGTGGGGCTCGGGCGCCTCTTGGTGGATGGGTCGCTGTCCATGGCGATGATCGCGCTCCTGCTCGCGGCCGTGGCCCGCGTGCTCGGGGCCCTCGTGGCCGGCACGCTGCGCATGCCCGAGGTGCGCCGGGCCTTCCTCGAGCCGGGGGACGCCGAGCGCGTCGCCGAGAGGGCCGCCGGCTTCATCGACCTCCTCGCCGTGGCGCTGTGGCTCGTGGGCACGCTCCAGTCCTTCCGCGTCTACGACCCCGTGAAGAAGGCGGTGACCGCGGTGCTCACCGCGCGGTTCCGGTTCGGCGGCATCGACGTGTCGCTCGGGGACCTCGTGGCCTTCGGCCTCACCCTCTGGCTGGCGGTGGTCCTGGCCCGGCTCCTCCGCATCGTGCTCGAGGCCCGCCTCGACCGGCAGGGGAGGCTCCCCGCCGGCGTCGCCGTGGCCATCGCGAAGACGGCGGCCTACGCGGTCGTGGCCCTGGGCTTCCTCACCGCGGTCCTCGCCTCGGGGATGGACGTGACCCGGTTCACGGTGATCCTGGGCACGCTGTCGGTCGGCATCGGCTTCGGCCTGCAGAACGTCGTGAACAACTTCGTGTCCGGCCTCATCCTGCTCTACGAGCGCCCCATCCGCGTGGGGGACGTCATCGAGGTGGGCAGCGCCACGGGGACGGTGAGCCACATCGGCATCCGCTCGAGCACCATCGCCACCTTCCAGGGCGCCGAGGTCGTGCTCCCCAACTCCGTCCTCGTCTCGAACCAGCTCATGAACTGGACGCTGTCCAACCGCGTGCGCCGGATGGAGATCGACGTCGGCGTGGCCTACGGGAGCGACCCGGCCCGGGTCCAGGAGCTCCTGCTCGCCGCCGCCCGCTCCAATTCCGCGGTCCGGGCCGACCCCCCGCCCGTGGCGCTCTTCACCGCGCTCGGGGACAGCGCGCTCGCCTTCCAGCTGCGGTTCTGGACCGACCAGTTCGACCGCTCCCTCGCCATCGCCAGCGAGGTCCGCGCGGCGGTGGTGGCGCGGCTCGACGCCGAGGGCATCTCCATCCCGTTCCCGCAGCGGGACCTCCGCCTCGTGTCGGTGGACGAGAAGGTCGTGCAGGCGATCCAGTCGCCGCCCCCGGCCGCGAAGTAGCGTCCCCGGCCGTCCCGGCGAGAATGGCGCCGATGGACGCCCTCGTCGCCCGGAACCCGGTCCTCGTCGCCACCCTGGGGCTCGTGATCTCGAACGTCTTCATGACGTTCGCCTGGTACGGCCACTTGAAGAACCTGCGCGGGAGCGTCTGGTGGGTGGCCGCGCTCGCCTCCTGGGGCATCGCGCTCTTCGAGTACCTCGTGCAGGTCCCCGCCAACCGGGTCGGCTTCACCGTGCTCAGCCTCACCCAGCTCAAGATCCTGCAGGAGGTGGTGACGCTCGCCGTCTTCGTCCCGTTCGCGGTGTTCTACATGGGGCAGCCGGTGAAGCTCGACTTCCTCTGGGCCGGGCTCTGCCTGCTCGGCGCGGTGTACTTCACGTTCCGCTGAGGGCCGGCCCGGCCGGGCGGCGGGCTACCGCAGCCCCTCGCCGGTGGTGGCCGGGACGACCTTCCCGTACTTCACGCCCTTCGTGGAGACGAGCCCGTCGCCCATGGCGGCGACGTCGCGGGCCCGCCCGCGCAGGACCAGGACCTCCAGGCAGTTGTGCGGGTCGAGGTGGACGTGGAGCGCCGAGACCACGGCCCGGTGGTTCTCGTGCTGGATGTGGGCGAGCTTCTGCGCCAGGCTCGCCGAGTCGTGGTCGTACACCAGCGTGACCACGGCGACCTTCTCCTCGCGGCCGCCCTCGACCCACTCCCGCTGCACCAGCGCGTCGCGGATGAGGTCGCGCACCGCCTCCGAGCGGTTCACGTAGCCCTTCTCGGCGATGTGCCGGTCGAACTGGGCGAGGAGGTCCTTCTCCAGCGAGATCCCGATGCGCTCCAGCATGCGTCCCTCCGGGGGCCTCGCGGACACTACCCGCCCCGCCGTGCAAATGCTACGAATCGCCGCACCCATGGACCGGCATCCCTTCCTGGAGCGCGTGTTCCGCCGCATCGTGGCGCTGCGCTGGCCCATCCTGGCGGCCTGGGCCGTCCTCGTCCCCCTGGCGGTGGTGCTCGCCCTGCGCATCCCGTCGGAGGGGGCCATCGACCGGCTCATCGTCCCCACCGACCCCGACTACCTCGCCACCCGGGCGTTCCAGAAGGTCTTCCCGGAGGGGCAGGTCGTGATGCTGCTCCTGGAGGCCGACGATCCCTGGGCGCCCGAGGTCCTGTCGCAGGTGATGGCGCTCGAGGAGCGGCTCGGGAGGATCCCCGGGGTCCACCCGGTCTCGGGGCTCGACGTCTTCCGGCGGGTGCGCCCCGGCTTCACGCCCGACGCCGCGTCGGCCGCGGCGTACCGGGAGTTCGCCACCGGCACCGACATCCTGCGACGGCAGGGGCTCGTCGGCGATCGCTTCCAGACCGTCGTGGCCGGATTCGGGGGCACGGCGACGGAACGGGCCGGGACGCTCGCCGCCATCGAGCGGGAGATCGGCCCGCCCGGCCCCGGCGTGAAGGCGATCCGGAAGGTGGGGGCCCCCTTCGTGGAGGCCTGGATCGAGCACGAGTCGGGCACCGCCTCGGCGCGCTACTTCCCGCTCTTCGGCGCGTTCGTCGTCGTGATCGCGCTCTTCCTCTACCGCTCCTGGCGCTCGCTCCTCGCGGTGCTGCTCGCGCTCGGCGCGTCGGTGGCGCTGGGGGTGGGGGCCGGGTCGCTCCTCGGCTTCTCCTTCACCGTGGTCTCGGCGCTCGTGCCGCTCACCGTCATGGTGACCACGCTCGCCACCCTCGTCTACCTCCACTCCCGGTTCGTGGACCAGCCGGACGGGACCGACGTGGACGCGCACCAGGCCTTCGCGCTCGCCAACAAGTTCCTGCCGGTGACGGCCTCCACGGTGGCGGCGGTGCTGGGCTTCGGGGCGCTCGCCGTCTCGCGGATCCGGCCGGTCCGGGAGATGGGGGTCTGGACCGCGGTGGGGCTGGGGCTCGGCTGGGTGGCCGCCTTCACCCTCTTCCCGGCGCTCCAGAAGGTCCTGCGCACCCCGACCGGGCGCACCGTGGCCATCCGCACCCGCTTCTACGACCGGCTCGCCGACGCGCTGCCCGGGTTCACCTACCGTCACCGGTGGCTGCTCGTCGTCGGGTCCCTCGCCGTCTCCGCCGCGGGGGCGGTGGGGCTCTTCGGCCTGCCCGGGGTCGTCGCGCCGATGCGGGTGGGGGTGGACTCGCTCGACTACGTGGACCCGGACCTCGACATCCACCGCGACATGGTCTGGTTCCGCGAGAACGTCGCCGGCCTGAACGTCGCCCGCATCTGGGTGCGGACCCCGCCCGGCGGGGCGGTCGACCCCGAGTTCCTGCGCGGCATCGACCGCTTCACCACCGCGGTGGAGGCGCTGCCGAGCGTCTCCGGCGTGGTCGGCCCCAGCACCTTCCTGCGCATGCGCCGCTACATGGCCGGGCAGGGCGACCGGCTCCCGCAGACCCCGGAGGCCTTCGAGGCCGCGGCGGCCGACGTGGAGCAGCTGCTCCTCACCGAGGGCGACCTCCGGGCCTTCCTCGACGCGGGCACGCTCGCGAACGCCCAGCTCACCGTGATCTTCGCGGGGGTCGAGGAGAGGGAGTTCCACGCCCTCTCCGCCGCCATCCACCGCGCCTGGGAGGCGACGACGCAGGGGGATCCGGCCTTCCGCGGCGTGGAGATGCAGGTGGTGGGGGAATCGCTGCTCCAGGCCAAGGTGGGGGCGAGCCTCGTGCCCACCCTCACCGAGAGCTTCGCCCTCACCGCGGGGCTCATCTTCCTGGCCTTCCTGTTCGTCTTCCGCAGCCCGTCGGCGCGGCTCATGGCGATGATCCCGTCGGTCTTCGCCATCCTCGCCACGTTCCTGGGGATGCGTGTCCTCGGGGCCTCGCTCAACGTGGCCACCATCCTCATCGCCACGACCGTGCTCGGCACCACCGAGAACGACCAGATCCACTTCTTCTACCACCTGCAGGAGGGGCGGCAGGAGGGTCGGGGGTTCGAGGACGCGCTCCGCTACACCCTGCGCGTCTCGGGGCGGGCCATCGTCTTCGCGACGCTCATCAACGCGGCCGGGTTCCTGGCCCTGTCGGTGTCCAACTTCCCCCCGCTCCGCCAGTTCGGCGTCATCACCTCGGCGGCCTTCCTGCTCTCGATGGTCGCGGACTTCAC
>DAOMFN010000123.1:0-1199 GCA_035429785.1 Anaeromyxobacteraceae bacterium | reverse complement strand
AGCCCCCACCAGAAGCCGATCTCGCCCAGGTAGTTCGGGTGGCGGCACCAGGCCCAGACGCCGGTGTCGAGGGTGGCACCCCGCGGCCGGCGGGACGCCATGAAGCGCCGGAGCTGCAGGTCGGCCACCGTCTCGATCGCGATGGAGGCGACCGCGACGGCCACGCCGGCGGCGTCGAGCCAGCCGAGCGGGCGCCCCGGACCGGAGAGCGCCTGCCAGGGGCCGAGCAGCCCCAGGAACACCATCAGCGTGGGGAACATGTGGATGCCGGCGAAGCTCGCCGGCCAGAAGAGCCGCCCGGTCTTCCGGCGGATGTCCACGTACCGGAAGTCCTCGTCGGCGAGCCCGTGCCAGCGCACGAGCTGGTTCACGGTGAGGCGCAGCCCCCAGGCCAGGACGACGAGCACCACCGCCACCTGCCGGGCGGGGACGGCCGCCTCCCCGCCGGGGGCGAGAGCCCAGTAGACCACGATGGGGATCGGGGCCACGCTCCAGTACGGGTCGTACATGCTGGAGTTCCGGAGCGCGAGGCTGAAGCCGAAGATCACCACCGTCGCCACGACGTCGGCCGCGAACGCCGCCCAGAGCGGGCTGCGACCGGGAAGCGCCAGGACGGTCGCCCAGGCCGCGGCGAAGGCGACGGGGTAGGCGACGGCGAGCCAGGCGAGGCTCTGGGCGCGGGTGGGGGACCCTGTGCGGGGGGCTCCGGTCGAGGTGGCGTCGGGCATCGCGTAGAGTTAGCAGAACGTCGGCGGATGCGCAGTTCCCTCGCAGGGCCTGGAGGCCTCCCATGCCGGTCGTGAACCTCGACGCCATCCCGCAGGTCGTCCTGCCCTTCATGAACGAGGACCACCGCGAGGAGGCGCGCCTCCTCAACGAGGCCTGCGACGCCGCGAAGGGGCACCTCGCCGGGACGGTCCCCGTGGAGACGGTGCTGCACCGGCTGGAGGCCCTCTTCCAGCACACCGAGGAGCACTTCGGGCGCGAGAACGAGGCCATGCAGAAGGCCGCCTTCCCGCCGTACCCGGTCCACAGGGGCGAGCACGACCGCGTGCTCGAGGAGCTCGAGTCGGAGGAGGTCCACTTCCGGGAGACCGGCGACACGAAGCGCCTCCTCAAGTACCTCTCGGAGGCGGTGCCCGCCTGGTTCACCGCCCACATCCAGTCGATGGACGCGATCACCGCGCAGTGGGTCACGG
>DAOMFN010000122.1:4104-6117 GCA_035429785.1 Anaeromyxobacteraceae bacterium | reverse complement strand
GACGGACGACCCCACAACCACCGCGGCAAGGACCCAGAGGTCCCCGGTAGTCACTCGAAGCGAACGAAGGGCCTCCGGATCGCCGCCGGAGAGGATGACCAGGATCCCCGCAGCCGAGACCAGGACCCCGGCGGCGGTGCGGAGCGTCGGGCGCCCGAGGCCCGCGGCGGCGGAGAGCAGGAGGATGAAGGAGGGCCCGGTCGCGGTGAGCAGCATGGCGTTCGTGGCCGTGGTCCTCTGCAGGCCCAGGTAGAGGAAGAGGTTGAAGCAGCCCACGCCGAGGACGCCCATCGCCAGCACCACGCCGAGCCGGGCGCGGAGCGCGCCCCGGGCGGCGACGACGCCGCGTCCGTACAGCGGGAGGAGGAGGAGCAGCGCCAGCGTCCATCGCCAGAAGGCCAGGCCCACCGGCGGGACGTGCCCCCGCATCGCCCGCGCCACCACCGAGTTGCCCGCCCAGAAGAGCGCCGCGGCGGCGAGCAGCACGGCGGGATGGCGGCGCACGGCCCGGAGGATAACCCGGGCCGCTCCGGAGGCGTGGCGCGTCGGGACCGGTCAGCGACCGCGCCGGGCGCGCACGAGGTCGCGGAACTCGGCGAGGCCGAAGGCGACGAGGAGGGCGCTGAAGGAGCCGACGGTGAAGAGGGCGAGGTAGGTCATGGACCGGAGGCTCCCAGACCCGGATGGAGGGTGTCATGGCCCGGGGTGGTCCGGGGTGGGTCTGGGGCACGGGTCGGGGTGACCCGGGTGTCGAGCGGTCCCGTTCCCCGACTGAGAAGAAGGCCACGGAATCCGCGCCCGGCAGGACCGTACCGGGTGGCACGGGGATGGCACCCTTCGCCGATCGATGGCGAGCTTCCTCACGGCGCAGCTCGACTACGTCTACTTCGTCTACGGGCTCGCGCTCGTCCTCCTGGGTGCGGTATCGGCGTCGATATCGAGGGACCGCGGCCAGTGCCTCCCCTGGGGCTGGCTGGCCGCGTTCGGGCTCCTGCATGGCGCCGCGGAGTGGCTCCACGTGATCGCCCTGACGGAGTCGGCAACCGGGTGGTTCCACGGCGGGCTCACGTTCCTGGCCTTCGCGAGCTTCCTCGTCCTCCTCGAGTTCGCGCGCCGGGCCCACGCCGCCGTCTCCACTCTCCGCATCGGCGGGTGGCTGACGGTCCTGGCCGCCGTCGTTCCGCTGGCAGCCTTCGCCCTCCGGGGCGTGCACGGCCTCGACGTGACCGCGCGCCTGCTCGTCGCCCTTCCCGCCGGGCTCTGGGCGGCCGGAGCAATCGCCTCGGCCGGACGACCGCGGCCGGAGCGATCCTTCGAGGGGTCGAGCTCGCTGGCGCTCGCCGGGGTCTTCATGGCCGCCTACGCCATCGCGGCCGGGGTCCTCGTGTCGGACGGCCCGCTCGTGCCCGACGGCTGGCCGGTGCGCGAGCGCTGGCTGGCGGTGACCGGGGTTCCGGTGCAGGTCCTCCGCACGCTCACCGCGGCCGGCGCGGCGCTGGCCATCTGGTCCCACGCCTGCTCGCTCGACGACCAGGGCCGGGTGGTGCGCAAGCGATGGCGCTTCTTCTGGGGAACGGCGCTCGCGCTCCTCCTCCTGGTGGCGAGCGGATGGGTCGTGACCGAGCAGCTCGGGAGGCTCCACGACCGCGACCTCTCCGACGAGGCCGAGGCGGCGGCTGCACAGGTCCAGGAGCACCTGGCCATCGAGATGCAGGCGGCTCGCGACGACGCCCGGACGGTCGCCCACCTCGCATCGCGGCTGGTCCTCCCGGCGGGTTCGGCATCGCCGGCCTTGCCCTCGATCGACGTCGTGCTCGACGCCGTCGCAGGCCCGGGCGAGGCGCGGGTGGCCTACCTGCTCGACCGGGAGGGGCGGACCGTCGCGGCGTCGAACCGGAGCCGGCCCGACTCCTTCGTCGGCCACCGGTACGCCGACCGGCCCTACTTCCTGGACGCGCGGGCCGGGCGGCCGGGTCAGTTCATCGGCGTGGGGCGGACGAGCAACGTGCCCGG
>DAOMFN010000122.1:0-4004 GCA_035429785.1 Anaeromyxobacteraceae bacterium | reverse complement strand
CGGCAAGGTGAGCATCGACGCCGTCCCGTACCTCGCCATCCGCATGGCGCTCCCCGGCACGGACTGGTCGCTCGTCAGCCTCCGGCGCGTGACCATGCGGCAGGAGAACCGGGGCCTGGGCATCCTCATCACCCTCCTGATGAGCCTGGTCGTCGTCGGGGCGTTCGTCCTCCTCCAGCGGCAGCTGGGTGCGGAGTCCGCCCAGGTGCGCAAGCGCAGGGAGGCCGAGGGGAAGGCCCGCGAGGCCAGCCGGCGGGCCGACACGGACGCCCTCACCGGAGTTCCCAACCGCCAGGCCTTCAACGACGCCCTGGCGCGCGAGTTCGCGCGCGCGCGGCGGTTCCGCCAGCCCCTCTCGGTGGTCCTGGTGGATCTCGACCACTTCAAGCGCGTGAACGACGAGCACGGCCACGCCGCCGGGGACCAGGTCCTCACCGGCGCCGCGCGCCTCCTGGAATCCCGGGTGCGGGAGTCGGACCTCGCGGCCCGCTGGGGCGGCGAGGAGTTCGCCATCATCGCCTCCATGACCGACGCGGCCGGGGCGGTCCGCCTCGCCGAGAAGCTCCGCGGGATGCTCGAGGTGACCCACATGGGCCCGCCGGTGCGGGTCACGGCGAGCTTCGGCGTGGCCGAGCTTCGCCCGGACGACGGCGTGGACGACCTGATCCGCCGGGCGGACGAGGCGCTGTACCGGGCCAAGCAGGAGGGGCGCAACCGCGTCGCCTGCGCGGAGGCCTGGGTGGACATGGACGTCGTGGCGCTCGCGGAGGCGCTGCGGAAGGAGGGCGAGATGGCAGGCAAGCAGCGCGTGTACATGGACACCGGGTACGCACCCATCGACGCGGAGCACCGGGCGCTCAGCGCCGGGCTCGACCAGCTGATCGACCGGGTGAACGGGGGGAAGGCGGACGAGGTCCTGCCGGTCCTCTCGGGCGTCGTGCGCGCGGTGGGGAGCCACTTCGCCCACGAGGAGTCGCTGATGCGGGAGCACGGCTACGCCGACCGGGCGCGCCACGCGGAGGCGCACCTGCTCTTCGTCGGGGACGTGAAGCGCTTCCAGGCCGAGCTCGAGCGCCACGGGGTCAGCGACGAGTTCCGCCGCTGGGCGGTGAGCCGCCTCCCCGAGTGGTTCCGCTACCACATCCTGGCCCACGACGTGGCGCTCGGGAAGTTCCTCGTCAAGGCGACCGCCCAGCCGGCCGGGGTGCCAGGCGCGGGGCGCAAGGAGGGCGTGCCCGCATGAGCCGGACCACCGCGCAGTGCATCCGGGCCGCCGAGCGGGTGGAGATGCTCGCCGCCGAGCTCTACGAGTCGCTCGCCGTCGCGTTCGCCGAGGCGCCCTGGCTGCGGCAGCTGTTCGAGGGGCTGGCCTCCGAGGAGCGCCAGCACGCGATGCGCATCCGCCTGCTCGAGCGCCACCAGGGAGCGAACGCCTGGCTTCCCGAGGCGATGGAGCCCATCTGCCGGGACCTCGACGCCATGGCGAAGGAGCTCGAGTCGGTCCGCGCCCGGCTCCTGCTCCCCGGCGCCCTGCGGAGCCCGACGGTGGTGCTGGAGCGGGTCCGCGAGATCGAGCGCCGCTTCGGGAGCCTCCACGCCGAGGAGCTCGCCCGCAGCGCCTCGCCGGAGGTGGCTCGCCTCTTCCGCTCGCTCGCCCTCCAGGACGAGCGCCACCGGAAGCTGCTCGAGGAGGCCCTCGGCCGGGCGGCGTGACCGCGCCCCTCCGTCAGCCGGGCGCGCGGCGCACGGCCCGGAAGAGGGCGAAGGCGCTCGTGTACCCGTGGAGGAAGGTGCGGCCGCCCACGGGGCCGATCTCGCCGTTGCAGAAGAAGCCGCCGAGGGCCGCCGGTCCCAGCGCCTCCTCGAAGAGTCCGGTGTCGTGGTCGGGCCGTCCGAACAGCCCCGCGCCCCGCCCGGTGCAGGAGAAGAGCAGCGCGCCGGCCGGCCGGGGAGCGCCGGTGGCCCGGCGGACCTCCAGCATCCGCCGCAGGTCCTGCTCGGCGGCCGCGGCGTCCCGGAGCACGAACTGGACCGCCTGCACCGGCCGGAGCCGCTCGCCCACCGCGATGGCGCCGGTCTCTGGATCGGCGCCGACGAGGTTCCTCACCAGGAGCTCCCCGGGGTCGTACTCCACGCGCTCCTCGCGCATGTCGATGCCCAGGAAGAGCGAGTGGCGCATGAGCTCCCGGTCGCCCGGAGGCAGCTCGGCGTAGAGATCGGCGAGGACCTCGAGCGGCTTGCCGCGGTCGAGCTCGAGCAGGACCCCGCCGCGGCAGCGGGTGACGAGCATGGGCGGACCCACCGGGCGGCACCCCTGGGCGATGACGGTGTCCACCTCGAGGTCGCCGGAGAGCGCGAGGACGAGGGCACCGGAGTCGTGCACCCCCGTGCCGAGGAGGAGCCGGTGCTCGCCGGGGGACGAGCCGCCGCTCGCGAGCCCCCCGAACTTCGGCGCTCCCGGGTAGGCGCGGTCGAGCCCGCGGACGAGTCCGTCCGCGTCCACGGTGAACGGGTCGGCGAGGAGCAGGAACTTGGGGCGCGCCCGGGGACCCACGCCCGTCCGCTCGTGCCAGGCCAGCACGCCCGCGTCGGGGTCGGGCACGGACTCCGCGTCGAGGTGGAACCCGCGCAGGTCCACCCCGGGGAGCGCGGCCGCGGTGAGCGAGAGGGCCGGCCCGTCCTCGGCCTCCCGCGCGTCGCCGATCACGCCGCTGCCGGTGCAGCCGGCGAGGAGCGCGCGCGGGAAACGCCGGGAGACGAGGCCGCCCAGGGTGGGGAGATCCTGCAGGTGGTGGGGAGAGGCGAAGGCGAGCAGGAGCTCGGGCGGCTCCCCGGCGAGCCCGCGCTCGAGCTCCGCCGCGGCGGCGTCGAAGGCCGCGGCCAGGTCGGCCCGGCGGGACAGTGCGGAGGCCCAGCGCATCGCCCGGGATTGTTATCCCCGGCGGGGAGCGTCCGCACGGCCAACGCGGGCGGACTGCCCTCCTCGATCGGGCGCCGGCCGCCGCCCGGGGACGGGGGCGGCCGGGCCGGGGAGGAGCCTGCGCCTACGCCGGGGGCAGGTCGAGGCAGTAGTCGTGGGCCTCGAGCGCGGCCCGGTCCATCTTCCCGGCCTTCACGCGCGCGACGACCTCCTCGCGCGGCAGGTCGAAGACGGCATCCAGGATCTGGGCGTGGAGCGCCGGTCGCGACTGGCCGATGACGAAGAGCACCCGGGCGCTGTGCTGCACGTAGCGGGGCGAGAGCAGCTGCCGCCGCAGGAGGTCCATGATCACCGGCGCCTTCGAGCGGTCGAAGCGCCCCGGCTCG
The DNA here is from genome assembly GCA_035429785.1 of Anaeromyxobacteraceae bacterium. Lineage (GTDB taxonomy): Bacteria > Myxococcota > Myxococcia > Myxococcales > Anaeromyxobacteraceae > CAIOAK01. Next base: position 698 of record DAOMFN010000122.1, on the reverse strand, counting down.
CCGCGCCGGTCCTGCTCGGCGAAGAAGGCCGCGGTCCACTCGTCGTGCGCCGCGAAGACCTCGTCGAAGAGCGCGCGGTCGAAGCGCGTGCCGGCCTTCACGGCCCGGCCCTTCCGCCCCAGCACCACGCCGTCCCCCGTCAGCTCCTGGTGGAGGATGGCGCCGTCCTTCGTCATCGGCGCCTGGTGGTGGGCGAGCGACCAGAGCCACGACACGTAGATGCGGTAGGTGGCGAGGTCGTTCATGAAGCGCAGCTTGAGCTCGTAGTCGTCGATGGCGGCGGCGAAGTTGCCGTTCAGGATCTGGAACCCGTAGTTGGCCGCCATGTAGAGCGAGTGCTGCACGTGCTCGATGGTGACCTCGCCCCGCGGCGGCTGGTAGATGGCGTCCCAGAGCTGCGGCGAGAGGAGCTTCTCCGGCGCGTCCAGCGACTCGCGCGTGACCACCGTGGGGGTGATCCGCCCGGTGGCGTCGAGGACGCCGCGCGACTGGAGCAGCTCCCGCTCCGCCGCGGAGAGGCCGGAGGACGGCGTGGGCACGGGCTTTCCGGCCACGTCCACGGTCTCGAGCGGGCGGTCGACCAGGGCCTGCAGGTCGGCGAGCCGGGCCTGTAGCGGGGCGTTGCCGGCGGCGACGTACTCGGCCTCGGGCGAGGCCACCCAGCTCTGCCGGTAGGCGTCGTAGAGCTTCCCCTTCAC
>DAOMFN010000121.1:0-6150 GCA_035429785.1 Anaeromyxobacteraceae bacterium | reverse complement strand
GTCCACCGGGACGCCGGCCGCGACGCCGGCCGCTCCGGCGGCGGCCCCGGCGCAGGACGGGAAGCGCAAGGTCCTGACCCTCCGCGAGGCCATCGACTCCGCGCGCACCCAGAACCTCGACATCCAGCAGCTCGACGCCAAGGTGCAGGCCGCCCGACAGCTCACCTGGAAGGCCTGGTCGAGCTACCTGCCCCAGGTGAACGCCGGGGTGCAGATCGCCCGCAACCAGTACGAGGTGGCCTTCAGCCTGCCCACCGGGTACTTCGTCCGCGACATGGGCAGCCCCCAGGGCCCGCCGGCCGGCGGGTCGGTGCCGGGCGACCCGACGAACTACGCGACCTACCCGAGCGGATCGGTGGACTCGGTCGTGGTCCCGATGGTCCAGACGAACGGCCAGGTGAAGGCCACCCAGGCGCTCATCGCGCCGCAGGCCATCGTGCTCATCCAGAACGCCTACAAGGCCGAGAAGACCATCGACTACAACATCCAGCAGGCGCGCCGGGACGTGCTCTTCGCGGTGGCGCAGCTCTACTACGGCGTGGCCGCCCTCCAGGAGCTCACCGTGGTCCAGGAGCGGCAGGTGGTGCTGACGAAGGAGCGGGAGCGCGACTCGCGGGTCCGCTTCGAGGCCGGGACCGGGACCAAGGTGGGCCTGCTCCGCGCCGAGATCGACCGGGCCCAGGCCGAGGAGGATCTCAAGCGGGCCCAGATCGAGTTCCAGCGCGCCCGCCTGGCGCTCGCCACGGCGCTCGACCGGCCCGACGACTTCGACATCGTGATCCCGCAGGGGCCGCCGCCCCCCACCGGCGCGAACCTGGAGCAGCAGGCCCTCGACCTGCGCCCGGACGTGAAGGCCGCGGCCGAGAACCTCGAGCTCGCCTACGGCCAGCGGATGCAGCTCTACATGCAGTACCTGCCCTCCATCGGCGCGTTCGGCGCCTACAACTACGCCTCCACGAGCACCTTCAACCCCAACGCCTTCTCCTGGCAGGTCGGGCTCGGCCTCACCTGGACGATCCTCGACGGCGGGCTCCGCGAGGCGAGCATCCGGGAGGCGACCGCCAAGATCGCCGAGGCCGACGCCTTCAAGCGGCAGACCGACCTGAAGGCGGTCACCCGGGTGAAGGAGGCCCAGCTCGACCTGCAGGGCGCGATCGCCAACCGGGCCAAGGCGCGCGAGCGGACCACGCTCGCCCAGGAGAACGCGCGGCTCGTCGACGTGGCCTACAAGGCCGGCGCCGCCACCTACCTCGAGTCCACCGACTCCGTGCAGACCCTCCGCCAGGCCGAGGTCAACTCGGTCGCCGAGTCGCTCAACGTCGACCTCGCCACGCTCAAGCTCCTCAACGCCGTCGGCGCGTTCGAGGAAGTGAACAACTGATGGCGCCGGCCACCGCCACCGCCCGGCGCGTGCGCGTCCGGGAGCGGGCCCGCCACGACATCCTCGAGTCGTCGGCCCGGGTCTTCGCCCGCCGCGGCTTCGCGGCCGCCACGCTGGCCGAGCTGGCCGAGGCCGCCGGCTACGCCCCGCCCTCCCTGTACCGGTACTTCCGGAGCAAGGAGGAGATCTTCGAGAGCCTCCTCGCGCTCGTCTCCCGGGAGATCGAGGAGGTCTTCGAGGCCCCCGTCGACCGGACCCTCCCGATCGCGGCCCGCCTGGAGGGCCTCCTGACGGGCCTCGGCCAGCTCGCCGCCGGCCGCGGCGAGATCCTCGAGCTCCTCTCCGCGCAGGTCGACGAGGGCGCGCGCTGCGCCCGGCTGGAGGAGCTCATCGCCGGCTGGCTCCGGCGCAACGTCTCCCGGCGCGAGCTCCGCTTTCCCCAGGCCGTCGTGGCCGGCGTCATGGCCGGCATCCTGCTCTCCTTCCGGCACGGGCCGGACCGTCTCGGCGGAGATCCCGCCGGGCGGGCCCAGCTCGCCGCCGACCTCATCCTCCACGGAGTCTCCGCATGAACCGCACCGTCCCGACCCTCGCCGCAGCGCTCGCCGCCACCGTCCTCGCCGCCTGCGGCCACGGGAACGAGAAGGCGAAGCTCCCCGAGGCCGCCCCGGCCGGCCGCGCCGTGCGGGTCTCGAAGCCGGCCGTCCGCATGGAGACCGGCCTCGCCCGCTCCACCGGCACCGTCCGCGCCAAGGAGGAGGCGGTGCTCTCCGCCAAGGCGAGCGGCCAGATCCACAAGGTGCTGGTCTCGGTGGGGGACCGGGTGAAGCAGGGCGCGCCGCTCGTCGAGATGGACCCGGTCAACGCCAAGATCAACCTCGAGAACGCGCTCGCCGCCGAGCGACTGGCCTCCGCCAACCTCGCCGCCGCCGACCGCGAGGTGGCGCGCTCGAAGATGCTCTTCGAGGCCCAGAGCCTGCCCGAGGCCGGCTTCGACCGGGTGAAGACCGCGCGCGACGTGGCCGCCGCCCAGCTCGACCAGGCCCGCGCCGCCCTCTCGGGCGCGAAGCAGATGCTCGCCGACACCGTCATCACCGCGCCCTTCGCCGGCGTGGTCACCGCCAAGTTCCACAACGCCGGCGACACCGTGACGCTGATGCCGGTCACCCCCATCGTCACCGTCACCGACGTGGACCACCTCGAGCTCCGGCTCGCCGCCCCGGAGGCCATCGAGAGCTTCGTCCGGCCCGGGCAGGTGATCGAGGCCGTCCTCACCCCCTCCGGCCAGCGCTTCAAGGCCAAGGTGCGGGTGAAGGGCTCGGTCGTCGACCCGCAGTCCCGCACCATCGAGGTGATCGCCGACGTCCTTCCCGGCCCCGGCCCGGCCATCCGGCCCGGCGCGCTCGCCAACGTGGACTTCGGCGGCTTCGGCGAGAAGGACGGGCTCTACCTGCCGGCCGGCGCGGTGCGCACCGACGCGAACGGCGCCCACGTCCTGCTCGCCACCGGGGGCAAGGCCGAGCTCCGGCCGGTGCAGGTCTCGCCGCTCAACCCGGGCACGGTGCTCGTGACGGGCGGGCTCGCCCCCGACGCGCTCGTCATCCTCGACCCGGGCGCGCTGCGGCCGGGCGACCCGGTCGTGGCCGTGGCCGCCGAGGAGGCCAAGTGAACCCCATCCGCACCTTCATCGCGCGCCCGGTCTTCACCGGGATGCTCACGCTGGTCCTCATCGTCTTCGGCATCGTGGCCTACCCGCGCATCGGGGTGGACCAGTTCCCCGAGGTCGAGTTCCCCATCGTCACCGTCACGACCATCCTCCCCGGCGCCGACCCCGAGACCATCGAGTCGAACGTCACGAAGCCGCTCGAGGAGGCGCTGAACACGCTGCCCGGGCTCGACACCCTCCGCTCGGTGAACGTCGAGAACGTCTCGCAGATCGTGATCCGCTTCGACCTGGAGCGGAAGGTGGACGTGGCCGCGCAGGACGTCCGCGACCGGGTGCAGGCCACGCTCTCCAAGCTGCCCCGCGAGATCGAGACCCCCATCGTCGAGAAGTTCGACATCGGCGCCGCGCCGGTGGCCACGCTCGCCTTCTCCGCGCCGCTCCCCATCGACCGGCTCACCCAGGTGGCCGAGGACGTGGTGAAGCCGGCGCTCCAGCAGCTCCCCGGCGTGGGCGCGGTCGAGCTCTCCGGCGGACGCAAGCGCGAGATCACCGTGGTCATCTCGCCGAAGGCCCTCACCGGCTACGGGCTCACCCCCGCCGACGTCGTGCAGGCGCTCCGCATGCAGAGCATCGACGTGCCGGGCGGGCGCACGCTCGAGACCGGGGTGGAGCGCTCGGTGAAGGTGGCGGCCGAGGCCCGCTCGGTGGAGGCGCTCCGCGCCCTCATCGTCTCGAGCCCCCGGGGAACGCCGGTCCGGCTCGGCGACGTGGCCCGGGTGGAGGACGGGCCGGCGGAGGCCCGCAGCGCGAGCGAGCTCGACGGCCGGAGCGCCATCGGGCTCATCGTGAAGAAGCAGTCGGGCGCCAACACCGTGCAGGTGGCGGAGCGCGTGAAGGGGGCGCTCGCCGGCCTGGAGAAGCAGCTGCCCCCGGGCAGCCGGGTGGAGATGGTGGTGGACGGTGCCAAGTTCATCCGCTCGTCGATCTCGGCGGTCCAGGAGGACATGATCCTGGGCGGCATCCTGGCGGTGGTCGTCGTGCTGATCTTCCTGCGCAACGTCCGCTCCACGCTGGTGTCCGCGGTGGCGCTGCCCACCGCCATCATCGGCACCTTCGCGGTGATGAAGGCGCTGGGCTTCACCTTCAACATCGTCACGATGCTGGCGCTCACCCTCTCCATCGGCCTCCTCATCGACGACGCCATCGTGGTCATCGAGAACATCGTGCGCCACCTGGAGCACGGGGAGAGCCCGAAGGTGGCCGCCGAGAAGGGCACGAGCGAGATCGCGCTGGCCGTGCTCGCGGTGACGCTGGCGGTGGTGGCGGTCTTCGTGCCCGTGGCCTTCATGGAAGGGCTGATGGGGCGCTTCTTCTACCAGTTCGGCGTCACCGTGGCGGTGGCGGTCCTCATCTCCTACTTCGTCTCGATGACGCTCACGCCCATGCTCTCGGCGCGGGTGCTCACCGAGCACGTCGGGCAGGGACGGGTGTCGCAGGCCATCGAGCGCGTGCTGCGCGGGATCGAGTCCTTCTACCGGCGGGCGCTCGCCTGGCTGCTCGACCACCGCGGTCTCACCGTGGCCGCGGCGGTGGGCGTGCTCGTCCTCACCGGCTTCCTCGCCACGAAGCTCAAGTTCACCTTCCTGCCCCAGCAGGACATGAGCATGGTGAAGGTGACCCTGGAGATGCCGTCCGGCACCTCCCTCGCGGAGACCGAGCGGCAGCTCGGCGAGCTCTCGCGGCAGATCCGGCAGGTGCCCGGCGTCACGGGCGCCTTCGCGGTGGCCGGCGGCGGCGCGCGCGAGGAGGTGAACAAGGGGGAGATCACCGTCAACTTCGTCCCCATCTCGCAGCGGCGCTACGGCCAGTCCGACCTGAAGGAGCACCTGCGCCGGAGCCTCCACGCCAGCCCCTCCGCGGTCATCGCCGTCCAGGACTTCCAGGCGGTGGCCGGCGGCGGCAACCGCCCGCAGATGGTCCAGTTCAACATCCGCTCCAACGACCAGGCGGCGCTGCTCGCCTCGGTGGAGAAGGTGAAGAAGGCCATGGAGGCGAAGCCCGGCTTCGTCGACGTCGACACGACCTGGCGCAGCGGCAAGCCGCAGCTCGACGTGGAGATCGACCGGGAGCGCGCCGCCGCCTTCGGCATCCCGGCCGCGGCGGTGGGGCAGAACGTCCGGGCGCTGATGGCCGGCGACAAGGTGGCCGACTTCCACGAGGCGAACGACACCTGGGACATCAAGATGCGCCTGCCGCCCGAGGTGCTCGCCGATCCGGCCGCGCTCGGGTCCATCCCGGTGCGGGCGCCCACCGGGCAGCTCGTCGAGCTCCGCACCATCGCCACCGTGAAGGAGGCGCTCGGTCCCTCCCAGATCGAGCACCAGGCCCAGATGCGGCAGGTGACCGTGCTCGCCGACCTCCGCAACTACTCGCTCGGCGAGGCCATGACCTACCTCTCCGACTTCGCGAGGAAGGAGCTGCCGCCCGGCGTCACCTTCGACTTCGAGGGGCAGGGGCGCGAGCTGGGCACGGCCGCGCGGGCCTTCGTGCTGGCGCTGCTCCTCGGCATCGTCCTCGTCTACATCATCCTCGCCGCGCAGTTCGAGAGCCTCGTCCACCCCTTCACCATCATGATGTCGCTGCCGTTCGCGGTCATCGGCGGCATCGCCGGCCTGCTCGTCACCGGCCAGTACATGTCGATGATGGCGATGATCGGCTTCATCATGCTGATGGGGCTCGTGACCAAGAACGGCATCCTCCTCGTGGAGTTCACGAACCAGCTCCGCGCGGCGGGGCGGTCCACGCGCGAGGCGCTGCTCGAGGCCGGCCCCATCCGGCTCCGGCCCATCCTCATGACCACGGTGGCGATGATCGCCGGCATGGTCCCGGTGGCGCTCGCCCGCGGCGACGGCGCCGAGACCCGCGTCCCCATGGGCGTGGCCATCATCGGCGGCCTCCTCACCTCCACCGTGCTCACGCTCGGCATCGTGCCGGTCGTCTACTCGCTCCTCGACGGGCTGACGGACCGGGTGAAGCGGCGGCGGCAGGCCCGTCAGGCCGCCCGGAAGGCCGCGACGGGGACGGGAGCCGGCGCGCACGGGGC
>DAOMFN010000120.1:0-6180 GCA_035429785.1 Anaeromyxobacteraceae bacterium | reverse complement strand
GGAGATCTATCGCGGCATGCGCATGCTGCTGCTCGAGGAGCGCCTGGTGGTGGAGCCAGTCGTCGAGGTTGCCCGGGAAGGGGAGGATCCCGCCGTCCTTCACCTCCCAGACCACGGTCGCGAGCCGGTTCACGAAGCTGCGGTTGTGCGAGACGAAGAGCAGGGTGCCCCCGTACCCGGCCAGCGCCTCGATGAGCGCCTCCGACGAGGCGATGTCGAGGTGGTTCGTGGGCTCGTCGAGGAGGAGGAAGTTCGTGGGGCGGAGCAGGAGCTTCGCGAGCGCCACCCGCGACCGCTCGCCGCCGGAGAGCACGCCCACCCGCTTGTCCACGGCGTCCCCGGAGAAGAGGAACGAGCCGGCCACGCTCCGCACCCAGGACTCCCCCTGGTCCGGCACGACGTCCCAGAGCGTGCGGAGCACGGTGCGGTCGGGGTCGAGGGTGCCGAAGGTGCGCGCCGGGCCGTCGGGGGCGGCGTGCTCGTCCCGCTCGAAGTGGTGCTGGGCGTAGTAGCCGGCGACGACCCCGTGACCGAGCGTCACGCTGCCGGAGTCGGGCGCGAGCTCGCCGGCGGCCAGCTTGAGGAGCGTGCTCTTGCCGGCGCCGTTCGGGCCGATGACGGCGATGCGCTCCCCGCGGAGCACCTGGGCGTCGAGCCGCCGGTAGACCTGCACCGGGCCGTAGGAGCGGGAGATCCCCTCGAGCCGCAGCACCTCCCGGCCCGACCGCGGCGCGTCCGGGAAGCGGAAGAGGGCCGTGTCCCGCTCCTCCGGGAGCTCGACGACCTCCATGCGATCGAGCATCTTCTGCTTGCTCTTCGCCTGGGCGGCCTTCGTGTTCTTGGCTCCGAAGCGCTCGATGAAGCGCTCGAGCTGGGCCCGTCGCGCCTCGATGCGTGCGGCCCGGGCCACGAGCTGCTCCTCCTCCTCGGCGCGCAGGCGCCGGTAGTCGTCGTAGTCCCCCACCCAGGACTTGAGCCCCTCCGGCTCAAGCGAGAGCACGCGGTCGATCTGCCGGTTCAGGAAGAGCCGGTCGTGGGAGACGAGCACGAGCGCCTTCCGCGTCCCGCGCAGGAAGTCCTCGAACCAGGCGAGCGTGGGGACGTCGAGGTGGTTCGTGGGCTCGTCGAGGAGGAGGAGGTCCGGGTCCTGCAGGAGGAGCCCGGCGAGCGCCGCGCGCATCCGCCAGCCGCCGGAGAGGGTGCGGGTGGGCCGGTCGAGCCGCTCCTCGGCGAAGCCCAGCCCGCCGAGGATGCGCTCCGCCCGGTGGCGCCCGTACCGCTCCTCGAAGTGGGCGAGCTCGTCGTGGAGCCCGGCGAGCGTCTCCGCGAGCTCGAGCCGCTCGGCGTCGGAGTCGGCGGTGGCGAGCGCGGCCTCGGTCCCGAGGAGACGGGCCGAGAGCGCGTCCCGGCCCGGCACCGACGAGAGCACCGACTCGACGATGCTCCCCTCCGGCAGGGTGGAGACGTCCTGGGGCAGGTAGCCCACCCGGGCCCCGCGCCGGAAGACGAGGGTCCCCGAGTCGGCCGACCGCTCTCCGGCCAGGATGCGGAGCAGGGACGACTTGCCCGTCCCGTTGGGACCGACGAGCCCGATCCGGTCGTGCGGCCCGATCGAGAACGAGGCGCGGTCCAGGACGGCGTCTCCCCCGAAGGCGAGCGAGAGGTCGCGGGCGGTCACGAGGCTCATGCGATTCACACTTCTTCACCCAGGATCCATGCGGAGGCAAGGGGCGCGGGGCATAGAATCCGGGCGTGTCCACCGACCCGGTCCTGACGGCGCTCCTCGTCGAGGACGACGCGCGCCTCGCCGCCCTCACCGCCGACTACCTCGGCGGACACGGCGTGCTCGTGACCCGCGCCGGGGACGGCGCAGCGGGGCTCGAGGAGGCGCTCCGGCACCGCTACGACGTCGTGCTGCTCGACCTCATGCTGCCCGGCAAGGACGGCCTCGACGTGTGCCGGGAGCTCCGGGCGCGCTCCGACGTCCCCATCGTCGTCCTCACCGCGCGCGGGGAGGAGGCCGACCGGGTCATGGGGCTCGAGATGGGCGCCGACGACTACCTGGGCAAGCCCTTCTCCCCCCGAGAGCTCCTGGCGCGCATCCGCGCCGTGGTCCGCCGGGCCCGGGGCCAGTCGGGGCCGCCGCTCCGGTCCGTCCAGGTGGGAAGCCTCTCGCTCGACCCGGGCGCGCGCCGCGCGGCCATCGACGGCCGCGAGATCGGCCTCACCGGCTACGAGTTCTCCCTCCTCTACGCGCTCGCCTCGCGCGCCGGGCGGGTGCTCTCCCGCGAGCAACTCATCGAGCTCGCGGGCGGCAGCCCGGAGGAGGCCTTCGACCGGTCGGTCGACGTCCACGTCTCCCGGCTCCGCAGCAAGCTGGGCGACGACCCCAAGAACCCGCGCCTGCTGAAGACCGTGCGCGGTGCGGGCTACCTCCTCGCGACGGGGGAGGGATGAGCTGGCGCCCCCGCCAGCCGCGCCTCTTCTGGCGCCTCTACCTCGCCGGGCTCACGCTGCTCGCGCTCGTGGCCATCGTGAACGGCATCGTGGGGTCGCTCGTCGGGCGCGCCAACCCGGCCCGGAGCGCCGAGCGGCTCGCCCGCTTCGCCGCCGAGCACGTCTCCGAGCACCGGGGCGACGTGGCCCGCATCGAGCACGAGCTGCGCCAGATGGCCGACGCCTTCAAGGTGGACATGGCCGTCCGGCTCGACGACGGGACGGTCGTCGCCTCCGCGGGGGAGCCGATGAGGCTTCCCGAGGCCGAGCGGGCCCAGCTCGACTCCGGCGTCCGCTACCTCGAGGACGGCGACCGGCCGGTCTACGCGACGCGCCTGCCCGGCGCGCCACCGTCCTACGTGATCGTCGAGGCCCCGGCGCGGCCGTTCCCGGTGGAGCGGGCCGCGGCCTTCATCTCGGCCTGGCTGTTCGTGCTCGCCCTGGCGGCCTTCCCGCTGGCGCGCGCCCTCTCCCGGCCGATGGAGCGGCTCACCGAGGTGGCCCGAAAGCTCGGCGCGGGGGACCTCTCGGCGCGCGCGGGGCTCAGGCGCACCGACGAGGTGGGCGAGCTCTCGCTCGCCTTCGACGACATGGCCTCGCGCCTGGAGGGGCTCGTGCGCTCGGAGCGGCAGCTCCTCGCCGACGTCTCCCACGAGCTGCGCACGCCGCTCTCCCGCATCCGCGTGGCCCTCGACCTCGCCACCGAGGGGGACGTCGCGCGGGCCCGGAGGTACCTGGAGGAGATCCGCATCGACCTGGAGGAGCTCGACCAGCTCCTCGGCGACGTGCTGACGACGGCCCGGCTCGACCAGGCCGGAGGGCGCGGCGAGGTCCCGCTCCGGCTCCAGCAGGTGAGGGCGCGCGACGTGCTCGACCAGGCGGTGGAGCGGTTCCGCCGGGCGCACCCGGCGCGCACCCTCGAGGTTCGCGTGGGCGAGGGCCTTCCCGGCCTCGTGGCCGACCCGGCCATGCTCCGCCGCGTGGTGGACAACCTGCTCGACAACGCCGCCAAGTACTCGGAGGCGCCGTCCGCCATCGAGCTCTCGGCGCGGCGCGACGGCGACGCGGTCGAGGTGGCCGTGAAGGACGAGGGCATCGGCGTGGACCCGGCCGACCTGCCGCGGCTCTTCACGCCCTTCTTCCGCACCGACCGCAGCCGCGCCCGGGGCACGGGCGGGGTGGGACTGGGGCTCGCGCTCGCGAAGCGCATCGTCGATGCCCACGGTGGCAGCATCGCCGTGGACAGCCGCGCCGGGCTCGGGACCACCGTCCGCTTCCGGCTGCCCGCCGAGGCGTAGCCCGAGGAAGCGTCCCTAGAAGACGTCCCCGCAGGCCTTGCAGCGGGCCTCCTTGAAGAGGAAATCGGCGCCGCGGTTGGTGGGCTTCCCGCACGCCGGGCAGTAGAGCTCGAACCAGCGGAGCGACGAGGGGCGGCCGAGCGCCAGCGCCGCGACGAGGAGCGGCAGGGCGACACCGCCGGCCATCACGGCGCCCACGCGCCACGGCAGCTGCCCCTTCCAGAGGCCGAGCCCGACCGCGGCGAGGACGGTGAGCGCCAGGACCACGGCCAGGTAGCGCCCCCAGAGCCAGGCGAGCCGGTAGCCGCGGGCGATGCCCCAGAGCAGCACGCCCATGACCACGGCCGCGAACAGCCACTGGGCGAAGCCCGGGCCGCTCGTGGAGGCGACGACGAGGGCCACCGCCGCCTGCACCGAGGCCACGAGGAGCAGCGCGAGGGAGGCGACGTGGACGCTGGGCGGGGCCTTCCGCGCCTCCAACTCAGGTCTCCTCGTGGTGCGGGTAGGCGATGGTCGTGGGCGGCACGAAGTTCTCCTTGATGGCCCGCTGCGACACCCAGCGCATCAGGTTGGAGAGGGCGCCGGCCTTGTCGTTCGTGCCGCTGGCCCGGGCGCCGCCGAAGGGCTGCTGCCCCACCACGGCGCCGGTGGGCTTGTCGTTCACGTAGAAGTTGCCGGCGGCGTTCTCGAGGGCCTTCGCCATCTTCACCACCGCGCGCCGGTCCTGCGCGAAGACCGCCCCGGTGAGCGCGTAGGGGGAGGTGCCGTCGCACAGCGCCAGCGCCTCGTCGAGCCGCGCGTCGTCGTAGACGAAGACCGTGAGCACCGGCCCGAAGATCTCCTCCTCCATGAGCCGGAAGCGGGGATTCGTGGTCTCGACGATGGTGGGGCGGATGAACCACCCCGTGGACGGGTCGGCCTTCCCGCCGGCGATGATCGTGGCCTCGGAGGACGCGCGGGCCACGTCGACGTATCCCGTGATGCCGTCGAAGGCCTTCCGGTCGATGACCGCGCCGACGAAGGTGCGGAAGTCGGCCGGGTCGCCCATGCGGAGCGCCTCGGTCTCGGCGACGAGCATGTCCTTCACCCGCGGCCACAGGCTGCGCGGCACGTAGGCGCGGGAGGCGGCCGAGCACTTCTGCCCCTGGTACTCGAAGGCCCCGCGGACGAGGGCCACGACGAGCGCCCGGACGTCGGCCGACGGATGGGCGAAGACGAAGTCCTTGCCGCCGGTCTCGCCCACGATGCGCGGGTAGCTCCGGTAGCGGGGCAGGTTCTCGGCGATGGTGCGCCACATCCCCTGGAAGACCCCGGTGGAGCCGGTGAAGTGGATGCCGGCGAAGTCGGGGTGGGCGAGGACCGGGTCGCCGACCTCGCGCCCGGCGCCGGGGAGGAAGTTGACGACGCCCGGCGGCAGCCCGGCCTCCTCGAGGAGCCGGAGCACCTGCCAGTTGGAGAAGATGGCCGTGGTGGCCGGCTTCCAGAGGACCGTGTTCCCCATGAGGGCCGGCGAGGTCGGCAGGTTGGCGCCGATGGCCGTGAAGTTGAACGGGGTCACCGCGAAGACGAAGCCCTCCAGCGGCCGGTGCTCGACCCGGTTCCAGATGCCGGCGGAGGAGACCGGCTGCTGGCCGTAGATCTCCTGCGCGAAGGCCGTGTTCCAGCGCCAGAAGTCGATGACCTCGCAGGCGCTGTCGATCTCGGCCTGGAACACGGTCTTCGACTGGCCGAGGATGGTGGCGGCGTTCAGCACCTGCCGCCACGGACCGGCGAGGAGCTCGGCGGCCTTCAGGAACACCGCCGCCCGGTCGGTCCAGTCCCAGGAGGCCCACTCCCGGCGGGCCTCGCGCGCGGCCAGGGCGGCGGCCTCGACCTCGGCGGGGCCGGCCTGGTGGAACCGCGCGAGCACGTGGCCGTGCCGGTGCGGCATGCGCGCCTCGGCGACGCGTCCGGTGTGGATGCGCCGGCCCCCGACGACGACCGGGATCTCGACGACCTCCGACGCCTGGCGGGCCAGCTCGGCCTTGAGCGCCGCCTTCTCCGGGCTGCCCGGGGCGTAGTGGAGGTTGGGCTCGTTCTTCGGAGGGGGGACGTGGTAGCGCGCGTTCGGCATTCGGACCTCGGATGGCCGCGGAGGATAACTCGACCGGGGGAGGGTGGCTCGCCCATCGACGCCCGTTCGGCTACGCTCCGCCCACCAACCCGGCGTGGCCTCCCCCGGAGGTGCCACGCGCCCCGAAAGGACCGTCCCGTGACGAAGACCCGCATCCTCGCCGCCCTCGTCGCCGTCGCCTTCGCCGGAAGCGCCCTCGCCTACCAGGTGACGGGCGAGGTGGAGGCCGTCTCCCCGACGAGCATCACCGTGAAGGCCACCGGTGGGAAGAAC
>DAOMFN010000119.1:0-6214 GCA_035429785.1 Anaeromyxobacteraceae bacterium | reverse complement strand
CGCCACCCACGCCCGCGAAGGAGCCTCCGTGCGCGCCTCGTCCCGCCCCCTCGCCGCCGCCGCGGCGACCGCCCTCGCCCTCACCGGCTGCCCGGCCTCCGCACCCCCGGCGCCCTACGCCTCCACCATCGCCGAGATGACCCGCCGCATCGAGGCCCAGATGGCCGCGGCGCAGGTCACCGGCCTCTCCATCGCCCTCGTCGACGGCGACCAGGTGGTCTGGGCCCGCGGCTTCGGCTGGGCCGACCGCGAGGCCGGGCGGCTCGCCGACGCCGACACCGTCTTCGAGATCGGCTCGGTGTCGAAGACCTTCGGCGCGGCCACCGTGCTCCAGCTCGTCGAGGAGGGGCGCATGGACCTCGACGACCCGCTCGCCCTCCACGTCCCGGCCTTCACCATCCGCCAGGGCGACTTCGCCTCCGGTCCCGTCACGCTGCGCTCGGTCCTCACCCACCACTCCGGCATCCCCTCCGACCTGTTCAACGGAGCGTTCACCGAGGGCGAACCCTTCGACTACGACGCCTGGCTCCTCTCCTGGCTCGCCCACGAGACCACCTCCGCCCCGGTGGGCGCGGTGCTCGCCTACTCCAACTCCGCCTTCGCGCTGCTCCGCCCGGCCATCGCCCACGCCGCCCCGGAGGGCTTCGACGCGCGCGCAGCCGCCCTCTTCGACTCGATGGGCATGCGCTCCACCTCCTACGCCCTCGACGCGCGCATCCCTCGCGACCGGCTCTCCCGCTCCTACGACGAGGGCGTGCCGCAGCCCCACCGGTACGGCAACCTCTCCACCGCCGGCTCCGTCCTCTCGAGCGCCTCCGACATGGCCCGCTACGTTCGCATGATGATCGGCCGCGGCGAGATCGACGGCGTGCGCGTCCTCGCCCCGGCGAGCGTCGACGAGATGGCGCGCCGCCAGAACGCCGGCGCCCCCTTCGACCTCGACCGGTCCATCGGCCTCTCCTGGTTCCTCGAGCTCCCGGGCCACTACGCGGGCCGCGTCGTCGAGCACGAGGGCGCGACGCCGACCTTCCACGCCATGGTCCGCATCCTCCTCGACCACCGCCTCGGCGTGGTCGTGCTCTCGAACACGATGTCCGCCGACGTGAACGGCATCGCCCGCGAGACCCTCGAGCTCGCGCTCGAGGAGAAGACCGGCCTCGCGCCCCCTCCGGCGCTGGTGCCGGTGCGCTCCGAGCCCGACCCGTCCTGGACCCAGGAGCAGCTCGCCGCGCTCGAGGGGGTTTACGTCGCCGACGCCCCGGGCCTCACGCTCAAGACCGTCGCCGTCACCGCGGTCGAGGGCGGCATCCGGCTGAGCGACCGGGCCGGAACCTGGATCCCCCGCAAGAACGGTTGCTTCTCCCTCCCCGACGGTGAGCCCGACCCGCAGCGCCTCCAGTTTCGCTTCGAGGAGTTGGACGGGCGGCGCGTCGTGACCGTGCTCACGGGCGGACACCGGTACCTCTGGGCCGCGCGCATGGAGGAGGGGCCGCCGGACGCCGTCGCGGCATGGGAGGGGAGGGCGGGCTCCTGGACGGTGACGAACCTCGTCCCGGGCACCACCTGGCCCGGAGTGGACACGATCGCCATCGCCCGGGGCGACGACGGCATCCTCCGCGTGCAGGGTACGCTCCGCGGCGACGTCCCCATCACCCCGGTCGATGCCGACGAGGCCCTCGTCGCCGGCATCGGGCGCAACCGGGGCGAGCGCCTCCGCGCCGTCGTCGTGGACGGCGTGGAGCAGGTGGAGCTCTGGGGCTACCGGTACCGGCGCTAGGCCCGCGCCTCGAACACCATGTTGAACGGGGTCTCCGTCGCCCGCCGGAAGCTGCCGAACCCGGCGTCCCGGGCCACCTTCGCGATGCGGGCCTCGCCGGCCTGGGCGCCGAGGGCCTCCTCGGAGAAGGCGAGCGCGTTCGGCACGCAGATCATCGTGGACGCCGCGTAGAAGACCCGGCTCACCGGGTTCACGTTGTCGGTGGTGCGGTCTCCGGCGGCCGGCTCGACGATCATCCAGGTGCCGTCCCGGGCCAGCGATTCCCGCGCCCGCCGCCCCGCGCCCACCGGGTCGGGCAGGTCGTGCAGGCAGTCGAAGTGGGTGACGAGGTCGTAGTCCTTCCCCGGGTACTCCGTGGCCGGCGCCACCTGGAACTCCACCCGGTCGCCGACCTTCGCCGCGGCGGCGCGCTTGCGGGCCGTCTCGATCGACTCGGGGTGGAAGTCGAAGCCGGTGAAGCGCGATCGCGGGAAGGCCTTCGCCAGGATCACGGTGGAGGCGCCGTGGCCGCAGCCCACGTCCGCCACCCGCGCGCCCGCCTCCAGCTTCTCCTTCACGCCGTCGAGGGCCGGGATCCAGTCCTGCGTGATGTGCGCCGCGTAGCCGGGCCGGAAGAAGCGCTCGGTGCCCTCGAAGAGGCTGTGGTCCTGCTCCGTCCAGGGCAGCCCCTCGCCCGTCCGGAAGTTCTGCTCGATGCGCCCCTCCGCCTTCCACATCGCCTGGAGGATCTGGAACGCCCCGGGCAGGAAGACCGGGCTGTCCTCCTGCGCCATCGCCATCGCCTGCTCCGGCGTCAGGTAGTAGCTCCCCGACCCGGAGTGGAAGGAGACGTACCCGCCGGCGAGCTGGTTGCCGAGCCACTCCCGCACGTACCGCTCGGCCGTGCCCGTCCGGCGCGCCAGCTCCGCGGGCGTTGCCGCCCCCTTCGCGAGCGCCCGGTACAGCCCCAGGCGGTCCCCGATGAGCACGAGCGCCGCGCTGGCCGCCGCGCCGAGGTCCGCCACCGCGTGATGCATGAACTCCTCGAGCCGCTTCGCGTCGACTTCCATGACCCGCTCCTTGGCTCTCCCACCCGGGGCGACCCCTACCGGCCGGTGCCGGGAGTGTCCGGGTCAGATGGGGCGTAAGCGAGTCGAGCTGGGCGTAAACGGATGGGGACCGCACCCCATGGTGGGATGCGGTCCCCGGAGGAGCGGCAGCGGCGTCAGGGAACGGCGTCAGGGCGCCACATAGGGCACGACGCCGGACAGGCTCACGCGCCCGGTGAGGTCGGTGAGGATGTAGCCGAACGACCCACCGGAGAGCGTCGTCGTGCCCATCGTGATCACCCCGTTCGTCGCCGCGACCATCCGGTTCGACCGGTTGAAGGCGTAGCCATCGGAGCCTTCCACGTAGACGCCGAGGGCGTAGGTGTCGTTCTCGATCTTCTCTCCCTTGTCCGGGATGGTCGCGTTCACCCGGAAGCTCGACGCCTTGAGGGAGCGGGGTCCAGGGACGACCGGCTGGACCTCGTCCACGACGAGGTAGCCCGCCTGGTAGCTCACGGCGAGGGTGTCCGGGTCCACGAGCCTCTTCCACGCCGGGACGAGGTAGCCGTTCAGGTGGCCGAACTTCGTCGCCGAGTACTGGTCCGGGACGAGGACGATCGGGTACGCGTTCGAGGCATCGCTCATGCGAGGCCAGGCGCCATCGTAGGCGAAGGTGACGAGCCACTCGTTGGTCGTCGCGCTCTTCACGCCGGTGACGACCTGCGCGGCGTCGTAGCACGGCCCGGTCTTCTCCGTCTCCACGTACGGCGGGAACGGCGGCACGGTGTAGTACGTGCAGGAGGCGGCCTTCCGGGCGGCGAGCACGGTGTCGTGGTCGTTGTCCACGATCGCCTCGAGCGGGTCCTCGGGCACCTCGCTCATCGTCACGTTCGCCTGGAGGGCCGCCGGGTTCGCGAAGTAGAAGTCGAAGTAGCCTTTCGCGAACCCCCAGCTGGCCGTGTAGATCGGGGAGAAGTACGAGACGCCGTTCACCGACGTGTTCTGCGTGTAGGCCTTCTCCGGATAGTCCTTGAGCACCGACGGGAAGTAGAAGGTGAGGCCGGTGGCCCCGATGTCGGTGCCGCCCGCGACGTCGTACACGACCGCCCTCTCGACGGCGGCGACGAAGGCCTCCCCGGCCGCGGTCAGCGCGGCGTCGGGGGCGATCGTCTCGTTGATGACCGCGACCAGGTTCCCGGCGAGGTCGGCGGCGTCGACGAGGTCGGTGGAGCCTCCGTACACCGCCGACGTCCCCCAGTCGATCGAGAGCGCCCTCGCCTTCGCGATCGCCATCCAGCCCCTGGTCCCGAACGTGGCGCGGTCGACGTAGCGGGCCAGCTTCCCGACGAGCACGCCGGTCGCGTCCGAGAGCTCGGAGGCGACGGAGAGATCGGTGACCGAGAGCGTGAAGTCGCTTTCCTGCTGCTTCGCCGCGAAACCGTCCGCGATGGCGATGCCGATCTCCTTGCCCGTGGCCGTCGGATGGTCGCGCACGTAGCCGAGGAAGGCGGACCAGTCCCATCCGGTGCCCTGCTCGACGTCCTCGGAGGCCACCAGGTAGTTCGCGTTCGCGGCGAGGCCGGAGGCGACCTCCATGGTCGCCATGAAGCAGGCGTCGAAGCCGACGAGCTCGAACTCGACCTCCCGCGCCTGCGCGACGGCGTTGAGCGTCTCGACGATGGTCGGCACGGAGAGGATGGATCCGTTCGTCACCTCGTCCAGCCCCACGCCGCCGTTCACGCCGCCGCCGTGGTCCCACAGGACGACGAGGTACTGCCTGGCCGGGTAGGTCGCGACGCCCCAGTCGAGGAACTCGCCGAGGGTGACCCCGCTGCCCATGTTGAGGGCCGGGTCGTCGATCGACTCGGCCCCCAGGTCCGCGATCCGGGCGAGCGAGAGGTGGTTCACGAGGTACCGCTGGACGTGGGTCCAGTCGATGTTGTCGGGATGCATGTCGGACGGGTTGGTCGGTGGGGCCAGCGGCGGCTTGTTCGCTCCGCCGGTCTGGACCACCACGTTCAGGCGGCCCGCCTGCGAGCCGACGAGCATCATCTCCTTGAGGTTCTCCGTGGCCTGGGAGTCCCTGCGTTCCAGGTCCGAGCCGACGATGTAGACGAGCACGGTGGTGTCCGCGGGCACGGTCGGCGTACCCGAGCTGCTCCCACAGGCGGAGAGGAGGGATGTCGCGAGGAGGACGGCGAGTGCCCAGCGGGCTCGTCTCATGGTGGCGTGTCTCCCAGGTGTCGCGAGTGACCTGCTGTTGCGCCACTCCGGGCGTGCATCGCCCGCGCCGCTCGCCGCTCCGGTACACGCCCCTTCCGGGCGGCGAAGCAGCCAGTGGTTCCGACGCGTTGCGCAAAGGGGCCGGGGAGGGACGCGCGCGTCCTCGCCCGCGCTGGCGACCCTGGGTGGGCGCCGCTGCAACCCTTCCGGCATCGAGGGGGACCCGAAAAGACGAGGGCCGCACCCCGTCATGGGATGCGGCCCCCGGTACGACTGGCGGAAAGGGAGGGATTCGAACCCTCGATACAGGTCACCCCGTATACTGGTTTAGCAAACCAGCGCCTTCGGCCTCTCGGCCACCTTTCCGTTTCCTTCCAAAGAACGACGATGGCGGAGGAGGAAGGATTCGAACCTTCGGAGGGGGAAGCCCCCTCAGCGGTTTTCAAGACCGCCGCCTTAGGCCGCTCGGCCACTCCTCCCGAGCCTCGTCCGCGATGCATTGCCCCCGGGCCGGCGACCGGCGCGGGGACCGACCTTGTATGGCACGAAGCGCTTCGGGATCAAGCGTTTCGGCGTATGAGCGGGATCTCACCTGGCAGTCCGTTATCCTGCACCGCGCCCCGTACGGCCTGCTGCGTCAGCCGCCGGGCGGGTGCTAGTCTCCTTCGAGAATCATGCCCTTGACCGCCTCCTCGGCCGCCCTGCTGGCGCTGTCGCTCCTCGCCCAGCCGGCCAGCCCCCCTCCGATCCGCCCCGACGTCCAGCTGACCCATCCGGCCGTGCCCCCGGAGGCCGGGGACCGCGTCACCTTCGACGAGGCGCTGGGGCTCGCCGTGCAGGCTCCCGCGGTCGCCGGGGCGCAGGCTGCGGTGAAGGAGCAGGCCCAGGCCGCGGACGCGGTCTCCTCGCTCGTCGCCAACCCGACCTTGAACGTCCAGCCGGGCACGGCCCGCGACCCCCTCGACGGCCAGTGGGCCTACATGGGGGAGACGACGCTGCTCCAGGGCTGGAACCTCTCCGGCCTCCCGGGAGACCGAAAGGCCGCGCTCCGGGCCGAGGGAGCCCAGCTCGCCGCCGAGGCCCGGGCCGCCGCGCTCTCCCACCGGCTCGCCGCAGCCCAGGCCTGGACCGAGCTCTGGGCCGCGCAGGCCTCGCTCGCCGACGCCGTCGAGGAGGCCCGCCTCTC
>DAOMFN010000118.1:0-6240 GCA_035429785.1 Anaeromyxobacteraceae bacterium | reverse complement strand
GCCCGGACGCCCCCGACGTCCGCCCGGTGGAGGGCCCGGAGGCCGATCTCGAGCTCGCCGAGCTGGCCAAGGCGCTCGGCCACCCCGCCCGCGTGCAGATCATCCGGCTGCTCGTCCGCCGGGAGGCCTGCGTGTGCGGCGACATCGTGGACGAGCTGCCGCTGGCCCAGTCCACCGTCTCGCAGCACCTCAAGGTCCTGAAGGAGGCCGGCCTCGTGAAGGGCGAGATCGACGGCCCCCGGGTCTGCTACTGCGTCGAGCCGCGCGCGCTGCGGCGCCTCAAGGCGCTGGTCGGGAGCCTCTAGCCGTGGCCGCCTCCGTCGCCCGCCGCCTCTCCTTCCTCGACCGGTGGCTCACGCTCTGGATCTTCCTCGCCATGGGCGCGGGGGTGGCCCTCGGATGGCTGGTTCCGGGCGTGGTCCCGGCGCTGGAGCGCATGAGCGTCGGCACCACCTCCATCCCCATCGCCGTCGGCCTCGTCCTCATGATGTACCCGCCGCTCGCCAAGGTCCGCTACGACGAGCTGCCGCGGGTCTTCCGGGACCGGAAGGTGCTCCTGCTCTCGCTGGTCCAGAACTGGATCGTGGGGCCGGTGCTCATGTTCGCGCTGGCGGTGGTCTTCCTGCGCGACCGGCCCGAGTACATGGTCGGGCTCATCCTCATCGGCCTCGCCCGCTGCATCGCCATGGTGATCGTCTGGAACGACCTCGCCGACGGCGATCGCCAGTACGCGGCCGGCCTCGTGGCCTTCAACTCCATCTTCCAGGTGCTCTTCTTCTCGGTCTACGCCTGGGTCTTCATCACGGTGCTGCCGCGCTGGCTCGGGCTCCCCGGTGCGGACGTGGCCATCACCATCGGCGAGATCGCGGGGAGCGTCCTCGTCTACCTGGGCATCCCCTTCCTGGCCGGCTTCGCGAGCTGGCTCCTCCTGCGCCGCTGGAAGGGGGAGGACTGGTACCGGCGCGAGTTCATCCCCCGCATCTCGCCCGTGACGCTCGTCGCCCTGCTCTTCACCATCGTCCTCATGTTCTCGCTGAAGGGCGAGACCATCGTCCAGGTCCCCCTCGACGTCGTCCGCATCGCCATCCCGCTGCTCGTCTACTTCGTGCTCATGTTCTTCGCGTCCTTCTTCATGAGCCGGAAGGTGGGGGCGAGCTACGGCCAGACCGCCACCCTCTCCTTCACCGCCGCGTCGAACAACTTCGAGCTCGCCATCGCGGTGGCCGTGGCCACCTTCGGCATGTCGAGCGGCGCGGCCTTCGCGGCGGTCATCGGGCCGCTCGTGGAGGTGCCGGTGCTCATCGGGCTCGTGAACGTCTCCCTCCGGCTCCGCAGGCGGTTCTTCCCGCTCGACCCGGCCCGCATCGAGGGGGTGCGGAACTGCGTCGGCGACTTCCCCGCGCCATCGTCCGACCGGAGGCCCGCGTGACCGATCGCACCTGGAACGTCCTCTTCCTCTGCACCGGCAACACCGCCCGCAGCATCCTCGCCGAGGGCATCCTGTCCCACCTGGGCAGGGGTCGCTTCCGGGCCTTCTCCGCGGGCAGCCACCCGAAGGGCGTCGTGAACCCCCTCGCCCTCGAGGAGCTCCGCCGGGCCGGCCTCCCCGCCGAGGGCTTCCGGAGCAAGAGCTGGGACGAGTTCGCCGCACCCGGCGCGCCGGCCATGGACTTCGTCTTCACGGTCTGCGACGCCGCCGCCAGCGAGCCCTGCCCGGTCTGGATCGGCCAGCCGGCCACCGCCCACTGGGGCATCCCCGATCCCGCCGCGGTGGAGGGGACCGACGAGGAGAGGCGCCGGGCCTTCCGGGAGGCCGCCACGGCGCTGCGCCGCCGCATCGAGCTCTTCCTGGCGCTCCCGCTCGAGAAGCTCGACCGGCTCGCCGTGCAGCGGGAGATCGCGGCCATCGGCCGCGGCTAGGGTCCCTCGAGCCGCTCCACCGCCACCTCGACCTCGAGCTTCTCCGGTCCCCCGCCCACGTAGATGGTCCCGGCGGTGGGCGCGGTGTCCCGGTAGCTCCGCCCCACCGCCACCCGCACGTGGTCGGTCTGCGTGAGGATCCCGTTCGTCGGGTCGAAGCCCTTCCATCCCGCCTCGGGCAGGAAGACCTGGGCCCAGGCGTGGGAGGCCTCGGCCTGGCGCTGGTTCGGGTTCCGGGGACCGGTCCAGAGGTAGCCGCACACGTAGCGCGCCGGGAGGCCGAGCAGCCGGGCCAGGCACATGAAGAGGTTGGTGAAGTCCTGGCAGACGCCGCGCCGGTTCACGTAGACCTCGAAGGGCGTGGTGAAGACCGTCGTTGCACCTGGGGTGTACTTGTACTCCCGGAAGATGGACTGGTTCAGGTCGAGGAGCGTGTCGATGAGGTCGAAGTCGTTGCGCACCGCGAAGCTCATCGCGTACTCCGAGAGCTCCTGCAGCTCCGACTCGGCCAGCTCCGGCGGCAGCAGGAACGGCTGCAAGACCTGCTGGTGCCAGGGCATCCAGGTCACCGGGATCTGCACCCGCTGCCGGAGCGGACGGTAGGCGAGCGGGTCGACGTCGAGCACGTCGACCTCGGAGGCGGCGGTGATGGTCATCTCCGTGTACGGCGTCTCCACCTCCATGCGGCGCGCCCGGTTCCCGAAGACGTCCTCGTAGTCGCGGTGGGGCCCGTCCACCGAGACCCGGATCTCGTGGGCGCGGACCCGCTGGAGCCGGTCCTCGGCGGGCGCGAGCTTGAAGACGTGGCTGGAGCGCTCGATGGCCTTCTCGTAGCGGTAGGTCGTCCGGTGCGTCACCCGGTAGCGGCGCGGCTCGGCGCGGGCCGGGCGCGGCATCTGGTGGCGGCCGGCGCCCGGGAGCGTGGGGTGCCCCTCCGGGATGACCCAGGGCGCGATCTCCTGGCGCACCGCCCCCTGCCGGAGGAGGACGAGGTGCCCGGGCGGGATGGCCCGCCACTCCCGCTCCTCCCCGTTCACCGTGAGTGGATGGGAGCTCACCACCACGCCCTTGCGGCTCTTCACGCCGCGCTTGCCGAGGTCCACCTCGAGCTCGGCGTCGCCGAAGGCCAGCCGGTCGTAGGGCGGCAGGACGTCCCAGGTGAAGATGCCGGCCGAATCCAGGTCCGAGTACACCGCCAGGTCGTGCCCGTCGGCGAGCACGCAGGTGAGGTTGCCGTTCTCGTTGAGCCGGACCAGCCACTCGTGGAGCGTGCGCGGGTCGGCCTCCCCCAGGCTCCGCCAGCCCCTCTCGGCGAAGCGGTTCATCAGCTCGCAGAAGATGAGCTCGGTGTCGGTGCCGCCCACCGGCTCGAAGGGGGCCCCCGGACGCAGCTCGAGCCGGCCGCGGAGCGACCCGGCGTGGCAGAACAGCCAGTCCCGCCGCCCCCAGGCGCGCAGGAAGGGCTGGGTGTTCGCGTCGGACACGGCGCCCCAGGTGGCGCGCCGCACGTGGAGCAGGAAGATGGACGACTCGAGGTGCTCCCAGGCCTTGATGAGCTCGGACCGGATCGACCCCGACGGGGGCGCCGGCTCCTTCAGCACCGCGGCGGCCGGCTCGCCTCCCGGGTAGTAGCCGATGCCCCAGCCGTCCGGGGGGACCTCCCCCTGGGACAGGCACTTCAGGTCGAAGGAGGGCGCGAGCTCGCCCTCGAAGGACATCGCGAGGAGGTTGGGCATGTGGGCGCGGGGTCACTGGGCCGACGCATCGGCCGGGTGCGCCGGAGCATAACCCAGGAGCTCGGTCCCGATGATCCCCGCGATCGCCGCGGTCTCGTCCACCACGCGGGTGAGGATGTCGTGCAGCCTGGCCACGTCGAAGTCCGACTCCAGCCCGGCCACCCAGAGGGCGAGCGCGCGCAGCCGCTCCGCGCTCGCCGCCCCGGGGAGCGACGTCTCCGTGGGCGGCCGGAGCCGCTCGAACCGGGAGACGGCGGCCCGGAGCGCGAAGCGGACCGAGCGGGGGAAGAGCGGCTCGAGCACCAGGAACCGCGCCACCGCGTCGGCGCTGACCCGGCCGCGGTGCACCTTCATGAAGGGCTCGAAGCCGGAGCAGGCCCGGAGCAGCGCGAGCCAGAGCGCGGTCTCGATGACCTCGTGGGAGCCGAGCGCGCGGAAGGCGTGGTGGTGCACGTCGAGGATGCGCGCGGTCTGGCCGGCCCGCTCGAGCATCGTGCCGAGCAGCATGAAGTGCATGGCGTCGTCGAAGAGCATCGTGCCCCGCACGATGCCCTGCAGCGACTGCACCGAGGTGCGGATGCGCCGGTAGAAGGCGTGCCGGTCCTCGCGCCACTCGGTCCGGGCGCGGGGGCTGCCCATCCAGAGGTAGAGGGCGTTCAGCGCCTCCCAGGTCTCCAGGCTCACCACCTCGCGGATGGAGCGGGCGTTGTCGCGCGCGGCCCCCAGCGAGCGGCGGATGGAGCTCGGGTTCTCCTCGTCCCAGGTCATGTAGTCCTGCACCCGCTCGCCGTCGTCCGGGCGCCCCTGCCGCGCCTCGGCGTAGCGCTCCTCCTCGCCGGAGACGATGATCACGGGCAGCCAGACGTGGCGCGGGTTCAGGCCCACGTCGAGCGCCAGGTTGCGGGTCACGCCCAGCACCCGGGCGGTGGACTCGGCGCGCTCGAGGTAGCGCCCGAGCCAGAAGCAGTGGTCGGCGACGCGGGAGATCATGCGGCCTCCGGCTTCAGCACCCAGGTGTCCTTCGATCCGCCACCCTGGCTGGAGTTGACGACGTAGGAGCCCTCGACGAGCGCCACCCGGGTGAGCCCGCCGGGGAGCACCCAGGGCCCGTCCCGCCCGTTCAGGACGTAGGGACGGAGGTCGACCCGCCGCGGCTCGACGCGTCGCTTGCCCTCCACCCAGGTGGGACAGGTGGAGAGCTCGAGCCTGCGCTGGGCGATGTACTTCCGCGGCTCGGCCTCCACCCGCTTGCGGAACTCCTCGATCTGGCCGCGGGTGGCCTGCGGACCCATGAGCATCCCGTAGCCGCCCGCCTCGTCCACCGCCTTCACGACGAGCTCGCCCAGGTGGTCGAGGACGAAGCGCCGGTCCTCGTCCCGGGCGCACACCCAGGTGTCGAGCTGGGCGAGGAGCGGCTCCTCCCCCAGGTAGTACCGCACGATGTCGGGGACGAACGGGTACACGGCCTTGTCGTCGGCGACCCCGTTGCCGGGGGCGTTCGCGAGCGTCACGTTTCCCTTCGCCCAGGCGCGCAGGATCCCCGGGACGCCGAGGAGGCTGTCGGGGCGGAAGACCTCCGGGTCGAGGTAGGTCTCGTCGATGCGCCGGTAGATGACGTGCACCGGGCGCGGGCCGCGGGTGGTGCGGCAGTAGACCCGGTCACCCTCGGTGAACAGGTCGGCGGACTGCACGAGCTCGAGCCCCATGGTGCGGGCGAGGAAGGAGTGCTCGAAGTAGGCCGAGTTGTAGGGGCCGGGCGTGAGCACCACCGCCGACGTGGCGCCGGGGTCCACCGGGGAGACGCTCCGCAGGGAGTCGGCGAGCCGCGTGGGGTAGGCGTCCACCGGCTCCACCCGCGCGGCGTCGAGCGCCTCGGGGATGACCCGCTTCGAGATGATGCGGTTCTCGAGCACGTAGGAGACGCCGGAGGGCGTGCGCAGGTTGTCCTCGAGCACGCGGAAGGTGCCCTGCGGGTCGCGCACGAGGTCGATGCCGGCGATGTGGATGCGCACGCCGCCCGGCGGCGTGACGCCGCGGAGCTGGGGGAACCAGCTCTTCGAGCCCAGCACGAGGTCGGCGGGCAGCGTCCCGTCCCGGAGGATGCGCTGCTCCCCGTGGAGGTCGGCGAGGAAGAGCTCGAGCGCCTGGACCCGCTGCACGAGCCCGCTCTCCAGCCGGGCCCAGTCGGGCGCGGAGACCATCCGGGGCACGAGGCAGAAGGGGAAGATCTTCTCGGTCCCGCGCTGGTCCGAGTAGACGGAGAAGGTCACGCCCTGGTTCAGGAGGGCCCGCTCCGCCAGCCCCTGGCAGACCGCGAAGGCGGCCCGGTCGTGGGCGCCGAGGACGTCGAGGGCCCGGCGGAAGGCGGGGCGCGGGGCTCCCTCCGGGGTGAAGAGCTCGTCCCAGGTGCCGGGAAGGCCCTGGTAGTCGGCGAGGAGCGGCGTGGAGGACATGGCGGGGGCTCCGGCGTCTCTCGGTGGGCGTCAGGTGGGCAGCGCCGCGGGCAGGCGGCGGAGGTCGAGGGTGAGGCGCGGCGAGGGCGCGCGGCGGGGGGTGCGCAGGCGGGCCGGGCTGTCGGCCAACG
>DAOMFN010000117.1:0-6287 GCA_035429785.1 Anaeromyxobacteraceae bacterium | reverse complement strand
GCCTCCCGGAAAGCCCGATCTCCTCGTCGTGGCCGCCGGGACCACCGCGCACCCTGCGCTGGCCGCCGCCGAGCAACTCGCCGCCTCGGGCATCGAGGCCGCCGTGGTCGACGCGCGGTTCGTGAAGCCGCTCGACGAGGAGACCATCTGCGGCCTCGCCGCCCAGGCGCGCCGGGTGGTGACGGTGGAGGAGAACGCCCTCGCCGGAGGATTCGGATCGGCCTGCCTGGAGGCCTTCGAGAGGGCCGGGCTGGTGGAGAAGGGCATCCAGGTGCGCCGCCTCGGCATCCCCGACGCCTTCATCACCCACGGGGACGCCGTCCGGCAGCGGGCCGAGCTGGGGATCGACGCCGCCGGCATCGCCCGGGCCGGGCGGGAGCTCGTCGGCGAACGGTCCACGGCGGGAAGAAGCGCCGGGTAGCAGGGCGGCGCCTTCGTGTCCGCCCCCCGCCAGCGCGTCGACCTTCTCCTCGTCGAGCGCGGCCTCGCCGCGTCGCGGACCCAGGCCCAGGCGCTGGTGATGGCCGGCGCCGTGGTGGCCGGCGACGAGGCCAGCGGCGAGGCGCGGGTGGAGAAGCCCGGGCAGCTCTTCCCCCCGGACGTCCCGCTGCGCGTGAAGGACGGCGCGGCGCCCCAGAAGTACGTCTCCCGCGGTGCGCTCAAGCTCGAGAAGGCGCTCGAGGTGATGCCGGTGAATCCGGCCGGGCTCGTCTGCGCCGACCTGGGGGCCTCCACCGGAGGCTTCACCGATCTCCTGCTCCAGCGCGGCGCCGCGCGGGTCCACGCGGTCGACGTGGGCTACGGCCAGCTCCACCCCCGGCTGCGGTCCGACCCGCGGGTGGTGGTGCACGAGCGGGTGAACGCGAGGTTCCTCGCCGCCGGCGCGCTCGGCGAGGACGTCGACCTCGTGGTCGGCGACCTGTCGTTCATCTCGCTCAAGCTCGTGCTCCCGGCGGTGAAGGCCCTGCTCCGCCCCGGCGGGAGGGCGGTGCTGCTCGTGAAGCCCCAGTTCGAGGTGGGGAAGGGGGAGGTCGGGAAGGGCGGGGTGGTGCGGGAGGAGTCGAAGCGGCTGGCCGCGCTGGAGGGCGTGATGGAGGCCGCGCGGGAGCTCGGGTTCGAGGTGCTCGGCCACGCCGAGTCGCCCATCGAGGGGCCCGCCGGCAACCGGGAGTGGTTGCTCGCGGTGGGGACCCCCGCGGCGCGGTTCACGCAGTAGACCGCGCAGATCCCGCCACCCCCTCGGTCCCCGCGTTCCGCCGCCATCCCGTACGTCGCGACCTCTTCCCCTGCAACGGAGCCGCGCCTTCCTCCCCGGGTGAACAAATCCATCACCTCGTCGCCGTAAGCCTGCCGGGCGGCCTCGAGGTTGTGCGCCTTGCACAGGATTCTGCAGTTGTCGACCGTCGAGGGGCCGCCCTTGCCGCGGGGAACGACGTGGTCGATCTCCAGGCGTGCCGTCGCGCCGCAGATTCGTCCGTCCGGCAGTTTCCACTGGCACTTCCCCTCGTCGCGCTTCACCACCTCGTGCTTCACCTTCCGGGGGACCGAGGCCGTGCGCCTTCCCTGCGTCTCGATGAGCGCCTCGAGCGCCAGCTTCAGGATCTGCTCGTCGCTGGCGCCCGGGTTCCGATGCGACTCCCCGGCCCTGGCCTTCTTCAGGAGGGCGAGGAAGTCTCGGCTCACCGTGATGTGGATACGGCTCCGCGTCGCCGTCATCGGTTCGACCGTCGTCCGGGCAGGAGCCAGTTCACCCAGGTGAACTTTCTGGCCAGGGTCTGTCCTGGGCGCGGACGTCTCCGTGTCCAGCCGGGTCGGCTCCGCTGGGACATCCACGTTTTCCGGGCCCGGCTCGCGCCGCGGATGCACGGGCGCCACGACGGTCCTCTGCGGGACGACTGCCCGGGGCTTCAACTCCGCCGCCACCTCGAGGGCCTCCTGCTTGGAGAGACCGAAGAACCGGGGAAGGACATCCGATCGGTTCTCCTCGGTCATCACCGTGGCCAGGATGGACGCCGTGGTGAAGCAGAGCTTCCCCTGCTCGATGGGCTCGAGGACCTCCGGGAACTTCTGGACGAGCCAGGCCGCTGCGCGGCGGTGATGGGCCGCCCCGCGGGAGAGCCGGAGCCCCTTGTGCAGGTAGTCGAAGAGCGAGGCGTGGCCGAGCTGGCGGAAGAGCTTCCTCCTGTCGAACTCGGCGAGTGCGACCAGGAAGGCGCCGAGGGCGAAGAACTCCACGCGCAGGAGATCGCCGAGGCGGGAGTGGAAGGAGGGGGCGTCGAGGCGAGCGAGGTCGTTCATGGTGACACTCTCTCACGCGATTTCCGGGCCTCGCCAAACGCGCGAGGATGGCCCATGAGCGTCTCTGCGAACCCGGCGTTCGCGACCCTCGCCGAGAACTTCTGGAGCGCGCCAACAGGCCGGAGACGCAGCGACAGGGGCTTCCCCTGTGCGTTCGATCGAGCGAAGGCGATCTTCACGAAAACCCCGTCAAGACAGCGTTCGCTTACACCCCATCTGCCCGGATGGTCCGCGGGAAGGACGATCGCGCGCTCCGCGGATGCGTCACCAGCTGTGAACATGGCGCCCGCGACCGACCGGCCGCGCCCGCCGTCCGCACCGGCCACGCACCCCAGGTGACCAACCCGCCCCAGGTGGTCACGGCACCCCCTCCCACGCACATCCGCCGCCGCGCCCCCTCCTCGCGGCGGTTTCGCGCACGGCGACGTTCCGGTCCGCTGCCGTTCGTGGCAACCTGCGCGGATGCACTCTCCGCGAACCCGCCTCCTCGCCCTCGCCGCCTCCCTCGTCGCCGCCTGCGGCTCGTCCGATCCCGTCAGCTACTCCGCGCCGGTGGGCATCTCCCTCGACGCGCGCTCGGGTGACGTCGTCGCCGGCCAGATCCATGTCGACAAGAACGTGAGCACCGAGACCGGCAACCCGTACGGCGCCTTCGTCAACGCCGCGGTCAAGGCGCTCGGCCACGCCCCGTCCCGGATCGTCGTGACCTCGGCGACGCTGACACTCGACCCGGCGGGCTCCACCCAGGTCACGGTCCTCGAGCAGGTCTTCACGGGCCAGGTGCGCGTTACCTTCCAGCCGAACGGCTCCGTGAACGCGTACCCCGCGGCCGCCGTCACCTCGCCCGTCGGCACCGGCCCGATCACGATGACGGTGACCTTCGACTCCTCGACCATGACGCCGGCCGACTACGCCGACCTCGTCGGCGGCGCCTTCAAGGTCGTGCTTGACGGGTCGGCCGCCACCGGGTTCGGTTCCCGGGGAGCCAGCGCCGACCTGACGGGCACCTTTACGTTCGAGGCGTTCCCTTAGGGGGGGTCCGGTAACCTCTGGAATCCTGGGGGTCTTCCTGCGGGCCATGGGCGGCGCTGGGCTGCGCGGTGCGCTCCGCCCGCCCCCCGGCCGACCTTGACTATGGAGGCCCCCTAGGTTACGAACTGCCCACATTTTCGCCCCCGGGTAGCCGGGACTCGAAAGTGGGCCGCCGTAGCGCCCACTTTTTGCTTTTCTAGGACATGACCGGAATCGCACAGGAATCCGTCGCCGACCGGGCGCGACAGCTCCTCGAGCCCGTGCTCGCGCGCGACGGCTTCGACCTCGTCGAGGTCGAGTGGCAGCGCGAGGGCGGCGGCTGGGTGCTCCGGCTGTACGTGGACAAGGCGGGCGGGGTCGGCATCGACGACTGCCAGGCCGCTTCCCGCCTCGTGGAGACCCTGCTCGACGTCGAGGACTTCATCGAGCCGGCCTACAGCCTGGAGGTGAGCTCCCCGGGCGTGGAGCGGCCGATCCGCAAGCCCCAGGATTTCCAGCGCTTCGCCGGCCAGAAGGCCAAGATCCGGGCCTACGGGCCCATCGAGAGCGCGGCCGGCCTGCCGCCGCGCAAGCAGTGGACCGGCGTCCTCCGCGGCTTCGCGGACGGCGCCGTGGAGATCGACGTGGACGGCACCGTCCACCGCATCCCGATCGAGCGGGTCGCCAAGGCCCACCTCGAGTACGACTTCGAATCCGATCTGAGGAGGAAGGAGTAGCCATGCAGCCGAACGTCAATCTCAGCCTGATCCTGGACCAGGTCGCGAAGGACAAGGGAATCGACCGCGGCACGCTCGTCGCCATCCTGGAGGAGGCCATCGCCACCGCCGCCAAGAAGCACTTCGGCATGGAGCGGGCGCTCAAGGCCACCTTCGACGAGGACCGCGGCAAGGTGGACCTCTTCCAGGTCCTCACCATCGTCGCCGATCCCACCGAGGAGAACCCGCTCCCCGACCCGGTCAACATGATCCCGGTGTCGTTCGCCCACGAGAAGGGCATCGAGGTGGAGCCCGGCGACGAGCTCGACTTCCCCATCTACTACAGCCCGGACGACGAGGCGCTGGCCCGCGCCCAGGACGAGCAGTGGGGCGACCTCCTCAAGCTGAAGACCTACCGCCGCAGCTTCGGCCGCATCGCCGCCCAGACCGCCAAGCAGGTCATGATCCAGGGCACGCGCAACGCCGAGCGCGAGAACGTCTACAACGAGTACAAGGACCGCAAGGGCGAGGTCATCACCGGCATCGTCCGCCGCTTCGAGCGCGGCAACGTCATCGTCGACCTGGGGCGCGCCGAGGCGGTCCTCCCCGTCCGCGAGCAGGTCCCCCGCGAGAGCTACCGCGCCGGCGACCGGATCCAGGCCTACGTGTTCGACGTGCTGCGCGAGTCGCGCGGGCCCCAGATCATCCTCTCCCGCGCCTCGGTCGAGCTGCTCCGCAAGCTCTTCGAGATGGAGGTCCCGGAGATCGCCGAGGGCGTGGTCGTCATCGAGGCCGCCGCCCGCGAGCCCGGCGGACGCGCCAAGATCGCCGTCTCCTCCCGCGACAGCGACGTCGACCCGGTCGGCGCCTGCGTGGGCATGAAGGGCAGCCGCGTCCAGGCGGTGGTCCAGGAGCTCCGCGGCGAGAAGATCGACATCGTGCCCTGGCACGAGGACCCGGCCCGCTTCGTCTGCAACGCGCTCGCGCCCGCCGAGGTGTCGCGCGTGCTGCTCGACGACCAGAACCGGGCCATGGAGATCATCGTCCCCGACGACCAGCTCTCGCTGGCCATCGGCCGGCGCGGGCAGAACGTCCGCCTCGCCTCCCAGCTCACCGCGTGGAAGCTCGACATCAACAGCGAGTCGCGCGTGAGGGAGATGCGCGAGTTCGCCACCCGGAGCTTCACCGCCATCGACATCCCCGAGGCGACGCAGGAGATGCTCTACGCCCACGGGTTCCGCAAGGCCCAGGACGTGGCCAACGCCTCGCCGGACATGCTCACCCAGTTCCCCGGCTTCGACATGGACATGATCCCGGCCCTGCAGAAGAAGGCCCGGGAGCAGGCCATCACCGACGCCGAGGAGGAGATCCGGCTCGAGCAGGAGCGCGAGGCGGCCCGCATCGCCGAGGCCCGCCGCCACCCCGACTCGCTCTCCCAGGAGGAGCGGCTGGCCCGGGTCCGCGGGGTGGGGGAGAAGACCATCGAGCAGCTGAAGAGCGCCGGCTACGGCACGGTGGAGGCCATCCACGCCGAGGCCGACGTGAACAAGCTGGCCGACTCGACCGACCTCGGCATCAAGAAGGCCCGCCAGATCAAGCACGCCGCCGGCATCTACCTCGAGGAGGAGAAGCGGCTGCGGGACGAGCTCGACGCGGAGCGGAGCCGCTCGGGGTCCCCGGTCTGACATGAGCGTCCCGGAGCGCACCTGCGTCGGCTGCGGGGAGAAGCTGCCCGCCACGGCACTCGTGCGCCTGCGCCTCGACGGGGAGCGCGTCGCGGTGGACCGGGAGCGTCGCGGCGGACGGGGCGCGTGGCTGCACCCGCGCGCCGCCTGCCTCGCGCGGGCAGTGAAGAGGAAGGGCTTCGAGAGGGCGTTTCGCAGGGCCGTTCCGGTCGACGAGACGGGGCTCCGGCAGCAGTTGACGGCCGACGGCGGCAAGGTCTAGGAGAGAGGTCCAATGTCGAAGAAGCGCGTGCACGAGCTGGCCAAGCAGCTCAAGGAGGCGGGGATCGAGCTCTCGAACCAGGAGCTCGTCGAGAAGCTCCACGCCCTGGGCTACGACGTGAAGAGCCACTCCTCGTCGCTGGAGGAGGACCAGAGCCAGTCCGCCTACGAGCGCATCGTCGCCGAGAAGAAGCCCAAGGCGCCGGCGCCCCGCCCCTCCGGCCCCGGCTTCGTCGTGCGCAAGCGCGCACACGTGGAGCCGGCCGGTCCCGCCGCCCACGCCGCACCGGACCACGCCGCACCGGTCCAGGCGGCC
>DAOMFN010000116.1:0-6309 GCA_035429785.1 Anaeromyxobacteraceae bacterium | reverse complement strand
CCCGGGCCTCGGGCGCCTGCAGCACCGGCCGGGCGATGGCGAGCGCGGCCGCGGCGAGCAGCGCCGTGCGGGCCACGAAGAGGAGCACCCGGCGCAGCCGGAGGCGCCGCTCGGTCTCCCGCCGGGCCCGCAGCACGAGGTCGATGGCCGGGAACGGCATGGGCTTCGGCCGCCGGCGGTAGAAGAGGTGGATGGCGAGCGGGATGGCCGCCGCCGCGAGCCCCCAGAGGAGCGCCGCGTTCGCGAACGACAGGTTCACGCCGCGCTCCGCTCCCGCCGGGCCAGGAAGGGGACGAGCACCGCGTCGAGCGGCTGGTCGGTGCGCACCCGCACGTACTCCACGTCGCTCTCGCCGCAGGCCCGGCGGACCCCCTCGAGCCAGCTCCCGAGCGCCTCCAGGTAGCCCTTGCGGACGTCGCGGCCGCGGGCCTCGACGCTCCGGTCGTCCTCCATGGAGAGGAACAGCGTCGGGTCGTCGAACGGGAAGTCGAGCTCGGCGGGGTCGAGCAGGTGGAAGACGGTGACCTCGTGGCGGCGGCGCCGCAGGTCGGCCACGAGCCGCAGCACCCGCTCGTCGCGGTCGAGGAGGTCGGAGAAGAGCATCACCGTGGAGCGCCGCCGGGCCCGCTCGGCGAGGAAGCGCACCGCCGACTCGATGCGGGTCTCGCCGCCGGCCTCCACGGCCTCGAGCGTCTCCAGGATGGCGTTCACCTGCGAGGGCTCGGCGCGCGGGGTGAGCGCGCCGGTCACCCGACCCGAGAAGATCGCGAGCCCGGCCGCGTCCTGCTGGCGCACGAGGAGGTGGGCGAGCGTCCCGGCCAGCGTGCAGGCGTAGCCGAGCTTGGTGAGCCGCCCGGGGTCGCCCCGGTAGCCCATCGACCCGGACGCGTCCACGAGGAGCCAGGCCCGGAGGTTGGCCTCCTGCTCGAAGCGCTTCACGTAGTACTTGTCGAACTTGCCGTAGGCCTTCCAGTCGACGTGGCGGAGCTCGTCGCCCGGCGCGTACTCCTTGTGCTCGCTGAACTCCACCGACTGCCCGTGGTGGGGGCTCCGGTGGAGGCCGGAGAGCACGCCCTCCGCGGTGGCCCGGACGCGCAGGCGCAGGCCGGCCAGCCGGGCCAGCACCGCCGGGTCGAGCAGGCGCCGCGGGGCCTCGGTCAAGGCCTCACCGTCTCGAGGAGCCGGTCGACCACGTCGCGGCTCGTGACGCCGTCGCTCTCGGCCCGGAAGTTGGCGATGACGCGGTGGACGAGCACCGGCCGGGCGAGCGCCCGCACGTCCTCCTCGGAGGCGGCCACGCGCCCGTCGAGCACCGCCCGGCTCTTCGCGCCGAGCACGAGGTACTGGCTGGCGCGGGGCCCGGCGCCCCAGGCCACGTAGTCCCGCACGAAGTCCGGCGCGGCCGGGTCCTTGGGGCGGGTCCGGCGCACGAGCTCCACCGCGTAGCGGACCACGTGGTCGGCGGCCGGCACCCGGAGCACGAGCTCCTGGAGCTCGCGGATGCGGGCGGGGGAGAGCACCCGGCGCAGCTCCGGGCGCGCCCCGGTGGTGGTGGACCGGACGATCTCCACCTCCTCGGCGGCCGACGGGTAGTCCACGTCCACGTAGAACATGAACCGGTCGAGCTGCGCCTCGGGGAGCGGGTAGGTCCCCTCCTGCTCGATGGGGTTCTGGGTCGCGAAGACGAGGAAGGGGAGCTCGAGGGGGTAGGTGCGCCCGCCGGCGGTGACCCGGTACTCCTGCATGGCCTGGAGCAGCGCCGCCTGGGTCTTCGGCGGGGTGCGGTTCACCTCGTCGGCGAGCAGCAGGTTCGCGAAGATGGGGCCGGGGACGAAGCGGAAGGCGCGGCGACCGGTGGTGTGGTCCTCCTCCAGCACGTCGGTGCCGGTGATGTCGGAGGGCATGAGGTCGGGCGTGAACTGGATGCGGTTGAAGGAGA
Organism: Anaeromyxobacteraceae bacterium; assembly: GCA_035429785.1. Taxonomy (GTDB): domain Bacteria; phylum Myxococcota; class Myxococcia; order Myxococcales; family Anaeromyxobacteraceae; genus CAIOAK01. The sequence continues at coordinate 4,370 of DAOMFN010000116.1, read as the reverse complement.
GGTCGAGCGCCTCGGCCACCGTGGAGATGAGGAGCGTCTTCGCGAGCCCGGGCACGCCCACGAAGAGCGTGTGGCCGCGCGCGAAGAGCGCGACGAGCAGGTGGTCCACCACGGACCGCTGCCCCACGATGCGCTTCTCGATCTCGCCGAGCAGCGTCCGCCGGGCCAGCGCCAGCTCCTCCACGGCGGCCAGGTCGGCCTCCGGGGCGCGCGTGGTCTCCATCGTTCGATCGTCCATGTGCTCCTCGTCGCTCCGTGGGTTCAGGGGTGCCTGCCACCGCCAGCGCCGGCGCCGGTCCCGCCGCCGAGTATGGCCGCGAAGCGCTTCTCGCGCGAGGCGGTGGCCGGGTCGCCGAGCGCCTCGGCGGCGCGCGCGAGCCCGGCGTGGATCTCCGGGTCGAATGGGTCGGTGCGGTTGGCGAGGAGGAAGCTCTCGCGGGCGCCCGCCCAGTCCTGCCGGGCGAGCCGCACGCGGCCGAGCTGGACGTGGAGCGTGGCCGCCTCCGGGTGGGCGGCCAGCGCCTCGGCGAGGACCTTCTCCGCGTCCTCCACGCGACCGGTCATGAGCGAGGCCAGCGCGTAGCGCCCGGCCAGCATCGGCGCGCCGGCGCCCCCCTTCCTCACCGCCTTGCCGTACTCCTGGCGGGCCGGCTCCCAGCGCCCCCGTTCCCGGAAGATCTCGCCCAGCCGCGCGTGGCCGCGCGCCTTCTCGTCGGGGATCTCCGACCACTCGGCGTACGACCCCGGGTCGCCCTGGAAGTGGAGCTTCCGCATCTGACGCTCCCCGCCCGGCGGGACCGGCCACTCGGCCATGGCCTTGCGCCACTCCTTCTCGAAGGTCGCGAAGGGGACGCCCAGCGCGCCCGCGACCGCCTCCTCCGGCGACTCGCCGCGGGCGAGCCGCTCGAGCACCCCGCGCACCGCCGGCGGGCCGCCCCGGGCCCGCATCACGTCCACCGCCACCGCCACCTCCGCGAAGGCCAGCGCCGCCGCCTCCTGGCTGGGGAGCTTGGCCATCGACGGGTGCATCTCGGCGAAGGTGACGAGCTTCCCGTTGCGCGCCGCGTCCCGCAGGAGCGCCGCCGACCACGGGGAGAGGATGTCGCCGCCCGGACCCCGCCAGCGCGACTCGTACCAGCGGGCCACGCCCTCGTGGATCCAGATGGGGGTCTCGTTGTCCGTGAGCCGGGTGACCACGAAGTGGACGTACTCGTGGCTGGCGGTGTCGAGCCAGTCGTAGCCGGTGAGCAGCGCCTTCGGCGAGGTGATGATCATCTTGCCGAACTTGCAGATGGCGATGGTCCCGCTGGTCTTGATCTCCTTCTCCGTGAGGGTGGAGAGGCGCGCCAGCTGGCGGGTGTCCTCGACCACCTCCACGACCACCTTCCCATCCGGGACCCGGCCGAAGTCCTGGACCAGGGCCGCGCGCTGCGCCTCGAGCGCCTCGAGCAGGTAGGGGACGAGCACCTCCTCCTTCCCCTTCGGGTGGCTCACCACGAAGTGGGCGCTCTCGGCGCGGACGTGGTCGCGCGTGACCGCGCGGGCGGCGCGCGCCTGCTCCAGCCAGTCGCGCCCCAGCCCGGCCGCCGCCGCCTGCTCGAGGAGCCTCACCGACTCCTCGTAGCGCTGCTCGTGGAACCGGAGCACGCCGAGCGCCAGCGCCACCGACGGGTCCTTCGCCTCGCCGGAGGCGAAGGGAGCGAGCGCCGTCCGTGCGGCGTCCACGTCCTCGTCGGCGAGGTGGGAGAGCGCCTCCCGGGCGGCACCGCGCGCGTCGGCGGCGGGCGCCGGCGGGGCGGCGGAGAGGAAGAGCGCGAGCAGGAAGGCGGCAGCGGTCACTTCACGAGCTCCTCGTAGTAGCGCTTCACCTCGCCCTGGTACGGCTCGGGCGTCCCCTGCCGCATGGCCTCGAGGAGGTCGCGACGGAACTGCTCCCGGGCCCGGGAGGCGTCGGCCTGGGGGATCTCCACCTTCTCGCGCGACGGGTCGCCCTCCATGCCGTCGTGCTGCCGCTGTCCCGACGAGGCGAACGGCCAGGGGAAGCCGCCCCCGCCGCCCTGCCCGCCGCCCTTCCCCATCTCCTCCAGTCCCTTGCGGAGACGCTCCAGCGAGCCGAGCGCCTCCCGCTGCTGCCCGGCGCCGCGCTGCGGGTTCCTCTGCGCGAGCGACCCGGCCGCGGCCTGCATGTGGCCGCGCCCCTCGGCGAGCTCCTGCGGCACCTGCTGCGGGAAGACCGGCGCCTCCTGGGCGAGCTGGTCGAGCCGCTGCTGCAGCTTGCCCGCCTGCTCCTCGAGCGCCTGCTGCTCCCGGGCGAGGCGGTCGAGCTTCTGCTGCGCGCCCTGGGGGAGCACGGTGCGGGCGTCGGGGAAGAGCTTCTCCAGCTCCTCGCGCGCCTGCCTCGCCGGGGGGAGCGCCGCCTGGGCGTGGCGCGCCGATTCCCGCAGCTCCCCGGGATCCTTGCGCGAGGACTGCGGGAAGCGCTCGGCCATGACCGCCTCGTCCTCGAGTCCGGCGCCGAGCCGCTGCAGCGGGGGCAGCGCGCGGCGCGAGGCCTCCAGCGCCGCGTCCACGTCCTTCGCCTGGAGCGCCTTCCGGAGGTCGTCGAGCCGCTCCCGGGACTGGGCGAGGTCGTCCTCGGACCGGGGCGTGGAGCCCGCGCGCGCCTGCCGGAGCTGCTCCTCGGCCTTGCGGGCCATCTCCTCCACCTTGCGGAGCGCCGGCGCCGCGCGGCGCAGCTGCTCCTCGGCCGCCTTGCGGTACTCGCCGCGGACCTTCTCCGTCTCCTCCGCCACCTTCTCCTGCTGCCGCTCCACCTGCTGGAGGTCGTCGCGGAACTCGCGGATCTGGCGGGAGAGGGCCGCGGTGCGCTCGTCCGGGGCCCCGGCGGTGCGCTCGAGCGAGGCCAGCATGTCCTGGAGCGCGTTGCCCATGGCGTCGAGCTCCTTCATGGCCGCCTCGACGTCGTCCTTCGCCAGGCTCTCCTCCACCTGGCGCATGCCGCGCTCGAGGTCCTTGCCCTTCTGCATCTCGGCCATGGCCTCGGCGTTCATGTGCCCGTCGCTCACCCCGCGGGCCAGCTCGGCCATCTGCCGGAGGACGTCCTGCATGCGGGCCCGCAGCCGGGAGACCTCGGCGAGCAGCTGCCGCTTCGCCTGCTCGTCGGGGGCCTGCCGGTACTTCTCGAGCATGGACGCGAGCTCGCGGCGGCGGGAGGCGAGGTCCTTCGCCATGCGGAGCAGGTCCTCCGCCCGGCGCTTGTCGAAGAGCGACTCGAGGTAGAGGACGTCCTTCTCCAGCTCCCGGTCGAGCGCGTCGTCGAGCTCGTCCACGCGCCGGTTCGAGAGGGTCTCCCCGGGCCGGCCGAACTGCATCTGGCGGGCGAGCGTCTGGCGGGCCGCCGTGGTCACGATCTCCCGGTCGCGGATGCCCTGGGCCACGTTGGCGAGCGCCGCCGGGATCTCGCGGGGCGCGGCCTTCTCCTTGCGCAGCGCCTGGGAGGCCTCCCGCAGCCGCTCGTGGAGCTGACGGGTGCGGCCGTCGAGGGCGAGCCCCTTCTGCACGCGGGCCACGTCCGGCGGGAGGGCGCGCGGGAGCTGCTCGAGCCGGTCGCCGAGCAGCCGCACCATCTCCTCCCAGTGCCGGCGGGCCTCCGCGAGGGCCTTCTGGTGGTGCTCGGCCTCGCTGTAGATCTTGATGGTGCGGGTGGGGGAGGCGGAGCGCTTGGGGCCGGAGACGGCGTCGTTGTCGTTCACCTCGAGCCAGTAGAGGAGCTTCTCCCCCTCGGCGAGCCGGAGCGGCGCGAGGTCGAGGTCGAGCGTGCCCGAGTCCCGGCGCGCCGGGGCCAGGGACCGGAGCACCCGCCGCTCCTCCTCTCCCCCGGGCGGCTTCAGGACCAGGGTGAGCTCGCCGAGGCCGAAGTCGTCGGAGGCCGACCACTCCACCGGCACGCGGGCGTCGGCCGCCACCTCCACCTCCCCGGCTGGAGCGGTGATGCGGACCTCCGGGAAGGCGTCCGGCTCCACCACCACCGGGATGGGCGGGCCGTTCACCACCACCCGGTCGCCGTCGGTGAACTGGAACCGGTAGCTGCCCGGCTCCTCGACCACGAAGGCGCCGGAGAGGTCGCGGCGCTCCTTCACCGCGAGCGCGACGAGGCGGCGGTCCTTCGGATCGGCCCCCTCGATGGCGAGCCGCGCCCCCGTCACCGGCCGGTCGCTGCGGGTGGAGAGGCGGACCTCGGTGCCCTTCGGGGCCTGCACCGACCCGTCGCTGCCGGGAACCGTGCGCTCCGCCCGGCCGGTGTGGGCGGGGTAGCGGTAGGTGATCTCGACGTCGCCGGTGACGGGGTCGTTCCGGGGGGGGCCGGAGGG
>DAOMFN010000115.1:0-6312 GCA_035429785.1 Anaeromyxobacteraceae bacterium | reverse complement strand
CCGGCCCCGCCCCCCCCGTCCCGGAGGAGCCCCCTGTGGACGCCGCGACGTGAGCCGCCGCCTGCCGCCACGGCGGGCCCTGGCCCTCGCGGTGGCCGCGGCGATGCCGGCGCTCGCCGCCGCACAGGCGACCTCCCCCGGGGCGGCGCCGTCTCCCGCGCCGCTCCCGCCTGCGCTCGCGCCGATCCCGGACGTGGTCCTCTCGGCCCAGCTCGGCAAGCCCGAGCCGGTGACCTTCGACGAGGCGGTGAGGCGGGCGCTCGCCCACAACACGAGCGCGCTCATCGCGGCCCAGGAGGTCGTCCGCGCCGAGGGGCTCATGGGCCAGGCGCGCGCCGGCGCGCTCCCCTTCGCCACCGTGGGGGGCACCTGGACCGTCGTCGACCACGACCGGGTCCTGAACGGCCGCGTGGTCCAGCCCGGCCAGTCCGTGCAGGGCACGGCCCTGGTGGGAGCGCCGCTCGTGGCCTTCTCCCGCTGGTACGCCTGGGCCCACGGGGTCGAGGGCGTGGACGTGGCCTCCCTCTCCGAGGCCGACGTCCGGCGCACCGTGGCCATCACCGCCGCGCGAACCTATCTCACGGTCGTGGCGGCGAAGCGGGCCATCGACGTGAGCGAGAGCGCGGTGAAGGTCGGGCGCGCCCACGAGGAGTACGCCGTGGCGCGGCGCAACGGCGGCGTGGGCAACGAGCTCGACGTGCGGCGGGCCGAGCAGGAGCGCTGGGCCGCCGAGGTGCAGCTGCAGGCCGCCTACGGCATCCTGGCCCGGAGCCAGGAGGCGCTCGGGGTCATCTGCGGGGCCAGCGGGCCGCTCGACGCCACCGGCGTCCCGCCGGTGAAGTACTACCCGGACCTCGACCAGGCCGACGCCGCGGTGAAGGGGCGCCAGGACGTGAAGGCCGCGGCCGGCCGGGCCCGCCTGGCGGACGCGGTGTGGAAGGACAGCTGGACCGACTGGATGCCGGTGCTCGCCGGCACCTTCCAGGGCTACGCCCAGACCAACGCCGTCGACCCCACGCCGCCGTCGGGCTGGGTCGCGCAGCTCGTGCTCTCCTTCCCGATCTTCGAGGGCGGCCTGCGCCCCGCCCAGGCCACCGAGCGCGGCGCGCTGGCGCGGGAGGCCGAGGAGTCGCTCGAGGGGGTGCTCCGGCAGGCCCACTCCGACGTCCGGCTCTCCTTCCAGTCCATGCGCTACTCCTACGCCGGCTACGACGCCGCCCGCCGGGGGGCCGAGAGCGCCGCGGTCGCCCTCGACCTCGCGAACCAGGCCTACCGGGCCGGGGCCACGAGCAACCTCGACGTCATCGACGCCGAGCGGCGCGCCCGAGACGCCGCCACCACCGCGGTCATCGCCGAGGACGCGGTCCGCCAGGCCAACCTCGACCTGCTCTCGGCGGCCGGCCGCTTCCCGTGAGCCGGCCGGGCGGAACCGCCCCGCAGCCGGAGGCGGGCGGCCTCCGCGCCATCCTCGCGATCACCCCGGCCATCGCCGGGGCGCTCGCCTTCCGCTGGGCGGCCTACGCCGCCATGACCGCGCTCGCCCTCTGGGCCGAGCTGCGCCCGGCGCCGACGGTCCCCGACCTCCTGCTCGAGCGGCTCCCCTACGTCCCCTGGATCGACCGCTGGAACTACTGGCTCTGGCTCGCCGTGTACCTGCCGCTCGCCGCGCTGCTCCTGTGGCGCGAGCCCCGCCGGTGGGTCCGCTACATGGTGACGGGCGGCCTGGTCTCCCTCGCCCGCGGCGTCACCATCGCCCTCACCGGGCTCGGGCCGCCCGACCCGGCCCACGCGGGCCCCGGCATCGGCGGCCTCTCCTTCGGGCAGGCCTTCCTGGAGCTCGTCTCTCCCCTCGGGGTCTTCCAGCGCGGCGCCATCGCCGCCTACCTCACGAAGGACCTCTTCTTCTCCGGCCACGTGGCGACGACGTTCCTGCTCTGGCTCTACCTGCGCGGCCGCTCGCGCCTCGCCCCGGTCGCGCTGGCGGCGAGCCTGGCGGTCACGGCGTCGGTCTTGCTCTCCCACCTGCACTACTCCATCGACGTGGTGGGCGCCTGGGCGGTGACCTTCGCGGTCTTCGCGCTGCGGGAGGGCTGGCCGGCGGGCGCGGCCCGGGAGACGACCTAGCCCTTCAGGAGCCGCACCACGCCGGTGGTGATGGGCTCGAGGTAGGTCACGAGGAGCACGCCCGCCGACATGATGGCGAGGAACGGGAAGGCCTGCCGGTAGACGAAGGGGAGGGGCTTCCCGAAGCGCTGCGCCGAGAGGAAGAGGTTCAGGCCCATGGGCGGGAAGAGGAAGCCCAGCTCGAGGTTCGCGAGGAAGACCACGCCGAGGTGGATGGGGTCGATCCCGTAGGCCACGCCGAGCGGGGCGACGAGCGGCGCCACCACCACGATGGCCGAGTAGATCTCGAGCACGCTGCCGAGCACGAGCAGGACCACGTTCAGCATGAGCAGGAAGAGCGCCGGGCTCTTCACGTGGGTGGTCATCCAGTCCACGAGCTGGGTGGGGATCTCCGCGTCCACGAACCAGCTCGTGAGCCCGAGCGCCACGCCGAGCAGGATGAGCACGCTCCCCACCAGCGTGCCCGCGTCGAGCAGCACCCGGGGCAGCTGGGTGAACGGCTTGAGCTCCCGGAAGATCACGAGCTCCACGAAGAGCGCGTAGGCCGCCGCGATGGCGGAGGCCTCGACGATGGTGGCGAAGCCCGAGATCACGACGACGACCACCAGCGTGGGGAGGCCCAGGTCCCACTTCGCGCCCCAGAGCGACCGGAGCGCCTCGGTCGGGTGGAACTTCTGGCGGGGCGCCTTGCAGCGGACGCCCATCCAGACGCCGTAGGCGGCCACCAGCACGATCATGAGGATGCCGGGGACGAGCCCGCCGATGAAGAGGTCCTCGATGGCCGTTCCGGCCACGACGCCGTAGAGGATCACCGGCAGCGAGGGCGGGAAGAGGAGGCCGAGCGAGCCCGCGGCGGTGACCAGCCCCACCGAGAAGCCCTCCGGGTAGCCGTCGTCGAGGAGCGAGGGGAGGAGCAGGCCGCCCAGGGCCAGGATGGTGACGCCCGAGGCGCCCGTGAAGGTGGTGAAGATGGCGGCCACCGCGACCGCCATGACCGCGAGGCCGCCCGGCATCCAGCCGAAGAGCCCCCGGTAGGCACGGACGAGCCGCTGCGCCGCGCCGCCCTCGGCGAGCACGTAGCCGGCCACGGTGAGGAGCGGGATGGCGGCGAGGGTCGGCGAGGAGACGAGCGTGAAGGTCTGGGTGGGGACCGCGGCCACCGGGGTCGCGTCCTTCACGAAGAGCACCATGGCGAGGCCGGCCATGCCCACGAAGACCGGCGCGCCGAGGAGGAAGGCGAGCACCACCGCCGAGCCGTAGGTCCAGACGATGGCCCCGGGGGTCGCGAGCGGCCCGAGCACGCCCCGCGCGGCGGCGCCCAGCGCCGCGAAGGCGCGACCCGGGGCCCCGAGCACGTCGAGCGGCCAGCCGCCCGGGTCGGGGAGGGAGGCCTCGGCCCAGACCATCGTGAGGAAGACCACCGAGAGGCCGCCCAGGCGCAGCAGCCAGCGGCGCGGTCCCGGCGGCGCCTTCCAGGCGAAGACGAGCGACATGGCGGCGAGCGCCACCGGCATCACCGACATGCTCCACCAGAACGGGATCCCTCCCACGACGAGGCGGGACTCGCTCTCCGCGTGGACGAGCCGCGCCGAGGCGTAGGCGAGCACCGCGGTCACGGCGGCCGAGACCCAGCGGGTGAAGACCTGGACCGCCTCCCGCGCGCGCCCCTCGGGGAAGAGGTCGAGGGTGGTGAGATGCAGGTGGCGTCCCGATCGGGTGGCGAGCAGCGCACCCAGGAACCCGATCCAGAGCGTGAGGTGCTGCACGAGCACCGTGGCGCTGGGGATCGACTGCCCGGTGAAGCGCCGCCAGAGCGAGGCCACCACCGGGAGGACCACCATGGCGAGCAGCACGACGACCACGACGAGGTCGCCGAGCCCGGTCGCGCCACGGCGGAAGGCGCGGCGGACGCGCTGCCAGGGACCCGCGGCGGGTGCGTCGCCTGTGCCCTCCGGGGGCGTGGGGTCGTGGGGACTGGGGATTCCGGTCATGGGGTGCGGGGTCTCGGGGCGGTCCGTGCCACGGCCCTCTGGGCTGTTGACGCCGGGCGGGGTGGCGCATAGGACTATCACGCGAACTCCCGTGAAACCCTGGAAAAACAGGTTGCTCGTGGCCGCCGTGGCCCCGCTCGTCCTCGCCGGGTGCAAGACCACCGGCGCGAAGATCGCCGCCAGCGCCTTCACCGGGTCGGGGACCGCCTTCGCGCGCGACTCCGACCCGGAGCTCGTGAAGGACGCCGCGCCCTTCGCGCTGAAGACGATGGAGTCGCTCCTCGACACGCTGCCGGACGACGTCGAGCTGCTCACCGCGCTCACGGCGAACTTCACGCAGTACGCGTACGCCTTCGTCCAGCAGGACGCGGACCTGGCCGAGATGGAGGGGCGAACCGCCGAGGCCCGGGCCGGGCGGGAGCGGGCCCGCAAGCTGTTCCTGCGCGCCCGCGACTACGGGCTGCGGGCCCTCGACGAGCGCCACCCGGGCATCGCCGCCCAGCTGCGCACGGCGCGGGACCTGGGTCCGGCGCTCGCGAAGGTGCAGGCCGAGGACGCTCCGCTCCTCTACTGGACCGCCGCCGCCTGGGCCATGGCCATCTCCGACGGGAAGTCGGACATGCAGCTCGTCTCCGAGCTGCCGGCGCCGGTGGCGATGATGCGCCGCGGCCTCGAGCTCGACGAGGGCTTCGACCGCGGGGCCTTCCACGAGTTCTTCGTCACCTACGAGGGCGGCCGGAGCGTGGCCGACGGGGGCGGGCCCGCGGTGGCCCGCCAGCATCTCGAGAAGGCGCTCGCCCTCTCCGGCGGGAAGAGGCTCGGCGTGAAGGTTTCCTGGGCCGAGACCGTCCTCGTGCAGGAGCAGGACCGGACCGCCTTCGAGAAGGAGCTCCGGGACGTGCTGGCCTTCGACGTCGACTCCGCGCCGGAGTTCCGGCTCGCCAACGTCCTCGCCCAGCGGCGCGCCCGCGCGCTGCTCGGCCACACCGACGACCTGTTCGCCTGGAACGGCGGACACCGGGAGAACCCCACGTGAAGAAGACCCTGCTCGCCTCCCTGCTCCTCTCCCTCGCCGCGCCCGCGCTCGCCCAGCAGCAGGTCCAGATCAAGCTGGGCACGCTCGCCCCCAACGGCTCCACCTGGCACGAGATCCTGAAGGAGATGGCGGAGCGCTGGAGCCAGGCCTCGAACGGCACGGTGAAGCTCCGCATCTACCCCGGCGGCACCCAGGGCAACGAGGGGGAGATGATCCGGAAGATGGCGGTCGGCCAGCTCCAGGGCGCAGCGGTGACCACCACCGGCCTCCACGACATCGCGCCGGAGCCGCAGGCGCTCGGCGTGCCGCTCATGTTCGACTCGGCCGCCGAGCTCCAGAAGGCGCTCCCCGTGCTCGAGCCGAAGCTCGACGCGCTCCTCCAGCAGAAGGGGTACGTGGCGCTGACCTGGGGCGCGGTGGGCGCGCTGAAGCTCTTCTGCACGAAGCCCTTCAAGACCCCCGCCGAGGCCGCCGGGGCCAAGGTCTTCGCCTGGGAGGGCGACCCGGGTGCGGTGAAGGCCTGGAAGGCGGCCGGCTTCAACCCGGTCGTGCTCTCCTCCACCGACATCATCACCTCGCTCCAGACCGGCATGATCGAGTGCATGCCCAACGTGCCGCTCTACGTCCTCACCGCGCGCCTCTTCGAGAAGGCGCCCTACATGATCGACGTGAACTGGGGCTGGGTGGTGGGGGCCACCGTCGTGCGCAAGGACGCCTGGGAGAAGATCCCGGCCGACCTCCGCCCCAAGCTCGCCGCCATCGCCCGGGAGCTCGGGGCCAAGGTCGACGCCGAGGTGGCGAAGCTGAACACCGAGGCCGTCACCGCCATGGAGAAGCAGGGGCTCAAGATCGTGAAGGTGGATCCGGGTCCGTGGCGGGCCATGGCCGAGAAGTCCTGGCCGGTGATCCGCGGCGAGGTGGTCCCGGTGGCCTTCTTCGACGAGGTGAAGGCGGTCAGGGACGCGCAGCGGGCGGGGAAGAAGTAGCCGAGAGGAAGGCCGCCACCTCGCGGCGGAGCCCCGGCGACCCGAAGAGGAGCGAGAGGTGGCCGCGCGGCAGGAGCCGCAGCGGCAGGCCCCAGGCCCGCGCCAGCGCCGCCCCTCCGCCGGGGGCGATCCGGTCGTGGGCCCCGGCGACGACGAGCACCCGCACCCCCGCCGG
>DAOMFN010000114.1:0-6320 GCA_035429785.1 Anaeromyxobacteraceae bacterium | reverse complement strand
TCCTCACCGCCGACAGCGATCGCCAGGCCGCCGCGGTGGCCGACGCCGTCGACGAGCGGCTCTCCGGCATGGGCGCAGAGCGGCTCGGCACCGAGGGGCGCGCCGGCGGCGGGTGGGTGCTCCTCGACTTCGGGGACGTGGTGGTCCACGTGATGTCCCCCGAGTCGCGCGGGTTCTACGACCTCGAGGGGCTCTGGGCCGACGCGCCGCGGGTGGCCGCGACGTAGGTGCCCGCCGCGGTGCGCCTCGACGGGACACAGACCTTCGTCGCGGCGTCGCTCGTCCTGCTCGCCGGCCGCCAGCTCGTGGCCCGGCTGGCGCCGCTGCGAACCTTCAGCATCCCCGAGCCGGTGGCGGGCGGGGTGGCCGCGGCGCTGCTGCTCCTCGCGCTCGACCTCGGCGCCGGCGTGTCCGTGCGCTTCGACACGTCGATGCAGGGCCCGTTCATGCTGGCCTTCTTCGCCACCATCGGGCTCGGGGCCGACCTCCGCTCGCTCGCCGCGGGCGGGCGGATGCTCGTGCGGTTCCTCGCCGCCGTCCTGGCCTTCCTCGTCGCCCAGAACGTCGTGGGGGTGGGCATGGCCCGGCTCCTCGGCCTCGACCCGCGCGTCGGGCTGCTCGCAGGCAGCATCGCGCTCTCCGGCGGCCACGGCACCGCGGCCGCGTGGGGAGCCACCTTCGCGCGGGAGGGGGTGGCCTCGGCCGTCGAGCTGGGCCTCGCCAGCGCCACGTTCGGGCTCGTCCTGGGCGGCGTCACCGGAGGACCCGTGGCGGGATGGCTCCTGCGCCACCGGGATCCCGCTCCCGGCGCCGACGCCGGCTCCGACGCGCCGCCCGTGGGCTTCGAGCAGCCGGGCGCGGTCCGCCTCATCACCGCCAACGCCCTGCTCGAGATCCTCGCGCTCATCGCCGTGTGCATCTGGCTCGGCAGCCTCGCCGCCGGCGCGCTCGCCGGGTCGCCGCTCGCGCTGCCGGTCTTCGTCCCGGTGCTCCTCGTCGGCGTGGCGCTGCGCAACGGGCTCGCCTGGATCACCGGCTACGAGCCCTTCGACCGCGCCGTCTCGGTGGTGGGCAACGCGAGCCTGGCGCTCTTCCTCGCCATGGCGCTCATGACGCTGCGCCTCCGCGAGCTCGCCGACCTCGCCCTGCCGGTGCTCGCCATCCTGGCGGTCCAGACCGCGCTCGTCGCCGCCTGGGTGGCGTGGGTCACCTATCCGGTGATGGGGCGCACCTACGACGCCGTGGTGCTCGGGGCGGGCCAGTGCGGCTTCGGCCTGGGGGGGACGCCCACGGCGATCGCCAACATGCAGGCCATCACCACGCGGTCCGGCCCGTCGCGCATGGCGTTCGTCATCGTCCCGCTCGTGGGTGCGTTCTTTCTCGACGTCGCGAACGCCGTCGTCATCCAGCTCTTCCTCACCGTCCTCCGCTGACCCGGGCGGCGTCCCCGGCGCACCGTCCCGTCCGGGTCCGTGCACCTACACGGGCGAAAGTCGTAGCCTGTCCGCTCCGGAACAGGAGACCCCATGATCGCCCTGCTCGCCGCCGCCGCCCTCGCCGCCTTGCCGCCCGCCGACGTCGTCTACGTGGACGGCCCCATCCTCACCATGGTGGAGGGGCAGCCCACCGCCGAGGCACTCGCGGTCCGCAACGGCCGCATCGCCGCCGTGGGCAAGAAGTCCGAGGTGCTGAAGCTCAAGGGGCCGGCCACGAAGGTCGTGACCCTGGGCAAGCGGGCGCTCCTCCCCGCCTTCGTCGATCCCCATTCCCACTTCCTCGCCGCACTCGTCACCCAGACCTGGGCGAACGTCTCCCTCCCGCCGGTGGGCACGGTGCGGAACATCCCCGACCTCGTGGCCGTGCTGCGCAGGAACGCCGCCGCCAACCGCACCCGGCCGGGAGAGTGGATCTTCGCCTGGGGCTACGACGCCACCGGGCTCGCCGAGCAGCGCGAGGTCACGCGCAGGGACCTCGACGCGGCCTTCCCGGACAACCCGGTGATGCTGCTCCACGTCTCCGGCCACGGGGCCGTCTTCGACACGAGGGCCATGGAGATCCTGAAGCTCGGGCCGTCCACGGTCACGCCGCCGGGCGGGATCATCGCCCGGGAGCCGGGCTCCCAGCAGCCGGCCGGGCTCGTCATGGAGATGGCCTTCCTCGAGGTCGAGCCGCGCCTGCCGCTCCCCGGCGTGGAGGAGCTCACCGCCTCCCTCGGGAAGGCCCAGGAGCTCTACCTGTCGCAGGGCTACACCGTGGCCACCGAGGGGGCCACCCCGCCGAAGGCCATCCCCGCCCTCCGGGAGGCGGCGCGCAACGGGCTCCTCGTCGTGGACGTCATGGCGCTCCCCCTCATCCAGTCGGCGCCGGAGGTGGTGGGCAAGCCCGGCTTCGCCTTCGGGACGACCGTGGACCACGTGAAGGTGGTGGGCCTGAAGGCGGTCGTCGACGGGTCGCCCCAGGGCGGGACCGGCTTCTACACGAAGCCCTACCTCGTCCCCGGCCCGGAGGGGCAGTCGCCCTGGTCCGGCGAGCCCTCGGTGACGCTCGCCCAGCTCGTCGACGCGCTCCGCGCCACCCGGGCCGCCGGCGGCCAGCTCTTCGGCCACGCCAACGGCGACGCGGCCATCGACCTCATGGTGAAGGCGCAGGAGGGGGCCGGCGTCAGCGCGAAGGACGACGCGCGCACGGTGGTGGTCCACAGCCAGTTCGTGCGCCCCGACCAGCTCGACGCCTACGTGAGGCTCGGGCTCGTCCCCTCGTTCTTCACGAACCACACCTTCTACTGGGGCGACGACTACCCGCGGCTCCTCGGCGAGGCGCGCGGCCAGGCCATCAGCCCGACCCGCTCGGCGGCCACCCGCGGCATCCGCTTCACGAACCACACCGACTACCTCGTGACCCCGCTCGACTCGATGTTCACCGTCTGGTCGGCGGTGAACCGGGTGAGCAAGTCCGGGAAGGTGATCGGGCCCGACGAGCGGATCCCCGTGTCCCAGGCCCTGCGGGCCATCACCGCCGACGCCGCCTGGCAGTACCGGGAGGAGGGGGAGCGGGGGACGCTCGAGGCCGGGAAGGTGGCCGACCTCGTCCTGCTCTCCGCGAACCCGCTGCGGGTGGACCCGAGGACGCTCCGCGAGGTGAAGGTGCTGGAGACGGTCAAGGCCGGCCGGACCGTCTGGCGCCGGCCCGTGGCTCCTTGACCGGGGTCAACGGAAATTCTCCCCCGGGGGATATCGCCCCCGCGCGTTTCGCATGAGGCCAACCGGCGCCCCTCCGGGGTAGAATGCCTCCCCCTCACGCACAGCCCACGCGCGATCCCGAGCGCCGGAGGACGCATGTCCCAGTCGCAGAAGCAGCGGAAGATGGTGACGATGGACGGCAACGAGGCGGTCGCCTCCGTCGCCCACCGGACGAACGAGGTCATCGCCATCTACCCGATCACCCCCTCCTCCAACATGGGCGAGTGGGCGGACGAGTGGTCGGCGTTCGGGAAGAAGAACGTCTGGGGGCTCGTGCCCACGGTCGTGGAGATGCAGTCGGAGGGCGGCGCCGCCGGTGCGGTGCACGGAGCCCTGCAGGGCGGGGCGCTCACGACGACCTTCACGGCGTCGCAGGGCCTGCTCCTCATGATCCCGAACATGTACAAGATCGCCGGCGAGCTGACGCCGTTCGTCATGCACGTGTCGGCCCGCGCGGTGGCCACCCACGCGCTCTCGATCTTCGGCGACCACTCCGACGTGATGGCGGTGCGCCAGACCGGGTTCGGCCTGCTCGCCTCCAACTCGGTGCAGGAGGCCCACGACTTCGCGCTCATCTCCCAGCGCGCCTCGCTGAAGAGCCGGGTGCCCTTCGTCCACTTCTTCGACGGCTTCCGCACCTCCCACGAGGTCGCCAAGATCGAGCTGCTCGACGACGACGACCTCCGGAAGATGATCACCGACGACCTCGTGGCCGCCTGCCGGGCCCGGGCCCTCAACCCCGACGCCCCGGTGGTCCGCGGCACGGCCCAGAACCCGGACGCCTTCTTCCAGGCGCGCGAGGCCTGCAACGCCTTCTACTCCGACGCCCCCGAGCACGTGCAGGCGGCGATGGACGACTTCGCCAAGGTGGCGGGCCGGCAGTACCACCTCTTCGACTACGTGGGGCACCCCGAGGCCGAGCGGGTCATCGTGATGATGGGCTCGGGCGCCGAGGTGGCGCACGAGACCGTGGAGGCGCTCGTCGCGCGCGGCGAGAAGGTCGGCCTCGTGAAGGTGCGGCTCTACCGCCCCTTCTCGCTCGGCCACTTCATGACGGCGCTCCCCCGCACCACCGTCTCCATCGCCGTGCTCGACCGCACCAAGGAGCCGGGCAGCCTGGGCGAGCCGCTCTACCAGGACGTGGTCACCGCGCTCCGCGAGGCCCAGCAGGCCCACATCGACCGCTTCCACCACGAGATCACCGTCATCGGCGGGCGCTACGGCCTCTCCTCCAAGGAGTTCACGCCGGCGATGGTGAAGTCGGTCTACGAGGAGCTCACCCACGCGCGCCCCAAGCGCCACTTCACGGTGGGCATCGTGGACGACGTGACCCACCTCTCGCTCTCCTACGACCCGTCCTTCCAGACCGAGGGCAAGGACGTGGTCCGCTGCCACTTCTGGGGCCTCGGCGCCGACGGCACGGTGGGCGCGAACAAGAACTCCATCAAGATCATCGGCGAGGACACGCCCAACTACGCCCAGGGCTACTTCGTCTACGACTCGAAGAAGTCGGGCAGCGTCACCGTCTCCCACCTGCGCTTCGGGCCGCAGCAGATCCGCAGCTCCTACCTCGTCACCAGCGCGAACTTCGTGGCCTGCCACCAGTTCGGGTTCCTGGAGAAGTACGAGATGCTCGACGCCGCCGCCCCCGGCGCGGTGTTCCTGCTCAACTCCCCGTACGCCCCCGAGGACGTCTGGGAGCAGCTGCCCGCCGAGGCCCAGGCCGAGATCCTGAACAAGAAGCTCCGCTTCTACGTGATCGACGCGGTGCGGGTCGCCCGGGACACCGGCATGGGCGGCCGCATCAACACGATCATGCAGACCTGCTTCTTCGCCATCTCCGGCGTGCTGCCCCGCGAGCGCGCCATCGAGCTCATCAAGAAGGCCATCGAGAAGACCTACGGCCGCAAGGGCGCCGAGGTCGTGAAGAAGAACTTCGAGGCCGTGGACGCCACCCTCGACCACCTCCACGAGGTGAAGCTCGACGGGAAGCGCGTCACCGGGAAGCCGCGGCCGCCCATGGTCTCGGAGCAGGCCCCGGACTTCGTGAAGAAGGTCACCTCCATCATGATGGCCGGCAAGGGCGACCTGCTCCCGGTCTCGGCCTTCCCCGTGGACGGCACCTGGCCCACCGGCACCACGAAGTGGGAGAAGCGGGCCATCGCGCTCGAGATCCCGGTGTGGGACCAGGCGCTCTGCATCCAGTGCAACAAGTGCGCGCTCATCTGCCCGCACGCCGCCATCCGCGCGAAGTACTACGACGCCGCCGACCTCGCCGCGGCGCCCTCCACCTTCAAGGCGATGGACTTCAAGTCCGCCGACGTGAAGGGGGCGAAGTACACGATCCAGGTGGCGCCCGAGGACTGCACCGGCTGCCGCGTCTGCGTGGAGTTCTGCCCGGCCGAGTCCAAGACCGAGAAGGGGCACAAGGCCATCAACATGCAGGCGATGGCCCCGCTCCGCGAGCAGGAGAAGCGCAACTACGACTTCTTCCTCGCGCTCCCCGACCCCGACCGCACGCGGGTGAAGCTCGACGTGAAGGGCACCCAGTTCCTCGAGCCGCTCTTCGAGTACTCGGGCGCCTGCGCCGGCTGCGGCGAGACCCCGTACATCAAGCTGCTCACCCAGCTCTACGGCGACCGGGCCATCATCGCCAACGCCACCGGCTGCAGCTCGATCTACGGCGCCAACCTGCCGACCACGCCCTACACCACGAACGACGCGGGGCGCGGCCCGGCCTGGGCGAACTCGCTCTTCGAGGACAACGCCGAGTTCGGCCTGGGCATCCGGCTCGCGGTGGACAAGCTCACCGAGCAGGCCCGCCACCTCCTCCGCGAGGTGAACGGCAAGGTGGGCGGCGACCTCGTCCGCGAGCTCATCGACGCCGACATGGCCACCGAGGTGGGCATCGAGGCCCAGCGCGGCCGCGTCAACGTGCTCCGCTCCAAGCTGGCCGGCGTGGACGGCCCTGCGGCCCGGCGGCTCGAGCAGATCTCCGACTACCTCGTGAAGAAGAGCATCTGGATCGTCGGCGGCGACGGCTGGGCCTACGACATCGGCTACGGCGGCCTCGACCACGTC
>DAOMFN010000113.1:0-6321 GCA_035429785.1 Anaeromyxobacteraceae bacterium | reverse complement strand
ATGGTGGTGCGAAAGACCTGGGCGCAGAAGGGGGCGCCCGCGTCCGCGCGGCGCTCCACAGGGGTGCCGTGGAGATCGACCCCCTTCACCACGCGCGCCTCCGGCGCCGGCAGGAGCCGGACCACGAGGTCGAGCAGCTCGCGCACGCCGATGCCGGGCTTGGCGGCGGCCACCGCCACCGGGAGGAACTTCTGCTGGGCGGCGCCGGCGGCGATGCCGCGCTCCACCTCCTCCGGGGTGAGCGCGGTGCCCTCCAGGTACTTGCCGAGCAGCTCGTCGTCGGACTCGGCAGCGGCCTCGACGAGCGCGGTGCGGGCGGCGTCCGCCTCGTCCTTCACCTCGGCGGGGATCTCCGCCTCCACGAACTTCCCGAAGGTGCGGTCGTAGACGTGGGCCTTCATCGAGAGGAGGTCGACGAGCCCCTTCAGCTGGCCGCCCGGCCCGATGGGGAGCTGGACCGGGACCGGCTTCACCTTGAGCGAGGACTCGACGTCGGCGAGGGTGCGCCGGAAGTCGGCCTGGTCGTGGTCGAGCCGGCCCACCACTGCCAGCGCCGGGCGCCCGGAATCGGCCAGGACGTCGTAGAGCCGCTCGGCCCGGTTGTGGGCGCCGTCCACGCCGGAGATGACCAGCACCGCGCCGTCGGAGACCTGGAGCGCCCACTCGGCCTCGTTGATGAAGGCGGCGAAGCCGGGGGTGTCGAGGGCGTTGAAGGTGCGGCCGCCCTCCTCGAAGGTCTCGGGGTGGATGGTCAGCGTGAAGTTGCGCTTCTTCTCCTCGGGGTCGGCGTCGAGGCGGGAGGTGGAGCCCTCGGGGCTGGCGCGCTTCGCGTCGGCGGCGCGCAGGAAGGCCTCGACGAGGGCGGTCTTGCCGGCGCCGTCGGCGCCGAGGATGGAGAACGTGCGTGCGATGCGGGGAGCCATTTCGTCTCCGGGTCCGCCCGCGTGGGGGCGGGGTTCGAGGGGACGGCGAGGTGCCGATCCATAGCACGGATCGGAAAGCCCCGGCCGCCGGCGATCAGCCCTTCAGCTCGGGGAACTCCTCCTGCCAGAACTCCAGCGCGCCGCGCTCGCCGCGCGCCCGCCGCTCCTTCTCGAGGGCCCGCAGCTGCACCCGGCGGATCTTCCCGGAGATGGTCTTGGGAAGGTCGGAGAACTCGATGCGGCGCACCCGCTTGTAGGGGGCGAGCCGGCGCCGGATGAAGGCGAAGACGTCCGCCGCCAGCTCGCGGGAGGGAGCGTGGCCGGGCTTCAGGATCAGGAAGGCCTTGGGGACGTCCCCCTTCACCGCGTCCGCGGACGGCACGACGGCGGCCTCGGCCACGGCGGCGTGCTCGATGAGCGCGCTCTCGAGCTCGAAGGGGCTGATGCGGTAGTCGGAGCTCTTGAAGACGTCGTCGGCGCGCCCCACGTAGGTGACGTAGCCCTCGGCGTCGCGCACGGCGACGTCGCCGGTGTGGTAGTGGCCGTCGCGCATCACGAACTCGTTCAGGGTGGGGTCGTCCTGGTACCCGGCCATGAGCCCGGCCGGGCGGGCCGAGAGGTCGAGCGAGATCTCCCCCTCGTCGGCGGGCTTCCCGTCCCCGTCGAGGAGCGCGATGCGGTAGCCGGGCATGGGGCGCCCCATCGACCCGGGCTTGATGAGCTGCCCGGGCGAGTTGCCGATCTGGGCGGTGGTCTCGGTCTGGCCGTAGCCGTCGCGGATGGTGGTGCCCCAGGCCCTGCGGACCTTCTCGATGACCTCGGGGTTGAGGGGCTCGCCGGCGGAGAGGGCCTCGCGCACCCGGACCTTGTGCCGGGTGAGGTCCTCCAGGATGAGCATGCGCCAGACCGTGGGCGGCGCGCACATCGTCGTGATCTCGTGGGTCTCGAGCACCTCGAGGGTGCGCCGGGGGACGAAGCGCGCGTAGTTGTGCACGAACACCGTGGCGCCGGCGTTGAACGGGGCGAAGAAGCTCGACCAGGCGTGCTTGGCCCAGCCCGCCGAGCTGATGTTCATGTGGACGTCCCCCTCGCGGACGCCGATCCAGTACATCGTCGAGAGGTGCCCCACCGGGTAGCTCCGCTGGGTGTGGAGCACGAGCTTGGGCTTCGCGGTGGTGCCGCTCGTGAAGTAGAGGAGCACCGGGTCGTTGATGTGGGTCTCGCCGTGCGGGATGAACCACGAGGACTCGTCGTAGGCGTCGTGGAAGGGCTGCCAGCCGCGCACCGGCTCCCCCACCACGATGCGGGTGAAGCCCCCGCCCAGGTTGCGCATCTTCTCCGCGCCCTCCGGGTCGGTGATGACGTGCCGGACCTCGCCGCGCACGAGGCGGTCCTGGATGTCCTCGGGGGTGAGGAGCGTCGTGGCCGGGATGACCACCGCCCCGAGCTTCATCGAGGCCAGCATGATCTCCCAGAGGTGCGCCGAGTTCGGGAGCATCATGAGGACCCGGTGGCCCCGCTCCACGCCCTGCCGGCGCAGGTACACGGCCACGCGGTTCGAGCGCTCGGCGAGCTCGTGGTAGCTGAGCCGCACCTCGGCCCCGTACTCCTCGACGATGTGGAGGGCGGTGCGGCCGTTGCCGTCGGCGAGCACGTCGAACCAGTCGAGCGCCCAGTTGAAGCGGTCGAGCGCCGGCCAGCGGAATCCCTCGACGGCGGTCGCCCAGTCCTCGCGGTGCTGGAGGAGGAAGTCGCGGGCGCGGCGGAAGTTCTCGGTGGGGTTCATGGGGTCCTCAGCGGAGCAGGCCGGGGAAGGCCTCCCCGGCGCCGTCGATCATGAACTGCAGGGCGATGGCGGCGAGCAGCATGCCGGCCACGCGCTCGAGGATGTTCATCCCGGTGCGGGACAGGACCCGCTCCAGCCGGGTGGCGAAGGCGAGCGTGAAGTAGGTGATCACCGCCACCACCGCGATGGCGAGGAGCACCGCCGCACCGTTCCACCACCGGGCCGGCCCGCTGCCCGACCGCCCCATGAGCACGATGACCGTGGCGATGGAGCCGGGCCCGGCGAGGAGCGGCATGGCGAGCGGCACGATGGCCACGTCGTCCTTCTCGGAGCCGGCCTCGACCTCCGGCGGCGTGATGCGGGCCGGCGAGGGGGCGGTGCGCAGCATGTCGATGGCGATGAGGAGCAGGAGGACCCCGCCCGCGATCTTGAAGGCCGGGATGGAGATGCCGAGCGCCCGGAAGAGGAGCGCGCCGGCCAGGCCGAAGGAGGTGAGGATGAGCCAGGCCCCGATCGACGCCCGCCGGGCCGTCTCCCGGCGCTGCTCCGGGGACTGCTCGGAGGTCATGGCCAGGAAGAAGGGGATCCCGGCGAGCGGGTCCACCACCACGAAGATGGCGGACAGGGCCACGAGACTCTGGGTGACGACCTCCCGGATCATCGGAAACCCGAGCGCCGAATGGACCACACTTTGCGGAGCGCTTCCAGGACGATCCGCCTCGACATCTTGGAGTGGCCCACCCGCCGGTCCACGAAGACGATGGGGATCTCCTTCACCCGGAACCCCTTCCGGATGGCCCGGTAGGTGAGCTCGATCTGGAAGGCGTAGCCCGAGCACTCGACGGTGGGGAGGTCGATGGCCTGGAGGACCTCGCGCCGGAAGCACTTGAACCCGCCGGTGAGGTCGCGCACCGGGATGCCGAGGATGGTGCGCGCATAGAGGCTGCCGCCCCGGGAGATGATCTTCCTGAGGACGCCCCAGTTCACCGTCCCTCCCCCTGGGATGTTGCGGGATCCGAGCACGAGGTCGGCCTCGCGGGAGGCGGCGAGCATCCCGGGCAGGTACTTCGGGTCGTGGGAGAAGTCGCAGTCCATCTCGAGGATGCGCTCGTACCCGCGCGCGAGCGCCCAGTCGAACCCGGCCAGGTACGCCTTGCCGAGCCCCTCCTTCCCCTTCCGGTGGAGCACGTGGACCCGGGGCTCCCGCGCGGCGATGGCGTCGGCGATCTCCCCGGTGCCGTCGGGGGAGTTGTCGTCGATGACGAGGACGTCGACCTCGGGCGTGGCCGCGAGGACGGCCTCGATCATCGGGCCGACGTTGTCCTTCTCGTCGTAGGTCGGCAGGCAGACGAGGGCGGTGCGCCGCCCTCCGGTGGTGTCGGTCATGGAAGGGCTCCGGCGAGCTCCTCGGCGACGCGTCGCGCCGCGCCCGGCTCGCCCAGCGAGCGGCGGACCTCGTCGAGCGCGTCGAGCTGCGCCTTGCGCGCGGCGGAGTCGGAGAGGAGACGGTCGATCTCGGCGGCCATGCGCCCGGGGCTCGCCTCGCGCTGGAGGAGCTCGGGGACCACGGTGCGGCCGGCGAGGAGGTTGACGAGGGCCATGTGCTTCACGCCGTGGACGAGGAGCCGCCCCACGATGTAGGTCAGCCAGGCCACCTTGTAGACCACCACCATCGGCCGCGCCATGAGCGCGGCCTCGAGCACGCTCGTGCCGCTCTTCACGAGCGCGGCGTCGCTCGCCCCCACCGACTCCTCGGCGCGCCCGGACACGAGGCGCACGTCGAGCCCGGGGTGGCGCGACAGCGACGGGCGCAGGTCGGCCTCGGAGAGGGTCTGGGCCACGGGGATGACGAACTGGACGTCGGGGTGGCGCTCCCGGAGGAGCTCGGCGGCCTCGAGCATGGGCGGCAGGAGCCGCTCGATCTCGCTGCGGCGGCTGCCGGGGAGGATGGCCACCGTGGTGCGGCCGCCGGGCAGGCCGAGCGCCTTCCGGTACCCGGCCGCGTCGCCGGGGAGCGCCCGCTCCGCGAAGGGGTGGCCGACGAACCGCGCCGAGACGCCGGTGCCCGCGTAGAAGCGTTCCTCGAAGGGGAGGATGCAGAGCATCCGGTCCACCAGCCGGGCGATCTTGCGGGCCCGGCCGCGCCGCCAGGCCCAGATCATCGGGCTCACGTAGTAGACCACCCGCACCCCGAGGCGCTTCAGGTGCTTCGCGAGGCGGAGGTTGAAGTCGGGACTGTCGACGAGGAGCGCCACCCGCGGCCGGCGCTCCTCCGCCGCCTCGCGCAGGCCCCGCAGCACCCGGAGGATGCGCGGGATCTTGGGGAGCACCTCGGCGAGCCCCATGACGTTGAGCTCCTCGGCCGGGTAGAGGGCCTCGATGCCCGCGGCGCGGAGGCGCGGGCCGCCCACGCCGAAGGCCTTCACCCCCGGGCGCAGGCGACGGAGCTCCTCCAGCGCGCGGGCCGCGTGGAGGTCGGCGCTGGCCTCGGCGGCGACGATGAGGACCGGTTCGTCCAAGCGCGGCGGGTTATAGCACGCGCCTTGACGGAACGTCCGTTCAGGTCCACGATGCCCGCGATGAGGCCCCGCCCGGTCGCGAATCCGCCCAACCCCTGGGACGCCACCACCGTCGAGTGGATCGGCGAGCCGCCGCCGGCGCTGCCCCGGGTCTACGCCGACGCGACCCGCGAGATCCTCTCCCGGAACGACAGCCCGGACATCCCCTTCACCTGGAGCGTGAACCCGTACCGTGGATGCGCCCACGCCTGTGCCTACTGCTACGCACGCCCCACCCACGAGTGGCTGGGCTTCGGGGCCGGCACCGACTTCGACACCCGCATCGTGGCCAAGATGCGAGCGCCGGAGCTGCTGCGCCGGGCCTTCGAGCGCCCCTCCTGGACGGGGGAGCCCATCGCACTCTCCGGCAACACCGACCCCTGGCAACCGCTCGAGGCCTCGCTGCGCCTGACCCGGGGCTGCCTGGAGGTGTGCGCCGAGTACCGCAACCCGGTGCTCGTCACGACGAAGGCCCCGCTCGTGGAGAGGGACGTCGATCTCCTCGCTCGCCTCGCCGCCGACGGCGCGGCCTCTGTCGCGATCTCCCTCCCCTTCCTCGACGCGGAGCGCGCCCGGGCCCTGGAGCCCTGGGCGGCCTCGCCGGAGCGGCGGCTCCTCACCATCTCGCGCCTCGCCGCCGCGGGGATCCCGGTGGGCGTGAACGTGGCGCCGGTCGTTCCCGGGCTGAACGACGAGGAGATCCCCCGCGTGCTGGCCGCGGCGCGCGCGGCCGGCGCCACCCGCGCCCACTGGCTGCTCCTCCGCCTGCCCGGGCCGGTGAAGGAGGTCTTCGAGGAGCGGCTCCGGAGCGCGCTGCCGGCGCGGGCGGAGCGGGTGCTGCACCGCATCCGGGAGACCCGGGACGGCCGGCTCTACGACGCCCGCTACGGCGTGCGGGGGCGCGGCGAGGGGGAGGACGCCCGCGCCATCTCGTCCCTGTTCGACGCGGCGGCGTCGCGGCTCGGGTTCGCAGCCGGCTCCGGGATCGCCGCGGCGAAGGCGGAGACGCCCTTCCGGCGCCCGCGACCGCAGCTCGAGCTCTTCGGCGCGGGCT